>NZ_JBICLK010000002.1:0-110521 GCF_043105275.1 Pseudomonas sp. TYF_14 | reverse complement strand
GCGCTCCCAATACAACACCTTGATGCGGTTACGGGCTTTATTGAGGAAGACGAAAAGTACCGGGTCGAACACGGCGACCTTGATGTCCAGTTCGACCAGGGCAGTGAGGCCGTCGATGGACTTTCGAAAGTCCACGGGCTTGGGGTAGAGGTAGACTTTTCGACTTTGCTGTCGGGGCGCATCATGGCGGGCTGGCTCCAGAAAGAAATCGGGAGCACAGCATCGGGAATCAGGTGGACGGTTGGAATGTGGGGATGATGGATCACTTACGGTTTATCAGAGGGAGTATCCAGAGCCGCGTAGGCGGGTGTTGTTTCACTGGCAAGGGTTGCGCTTGCTTCAAGAGGTGCAGAGCGGGCTGGCTAGCTTGTATGTGTATGCCACTCCGGACAGCTATGAGCCGCTAGCACGCATTGACGGAAAATTGGGTAGTGAAACGACACATTACTTTCACACCAACTTGGCAGGTCTACCAGAGCAGCTAACTGACTCTAGTGGCCTGACTATCTGGACCGCTCATGAGTTACTACAAAATGCCTGGTTAAAAAATCACCAATTTATAACAAACAGAAAGTCAGGTATTGCAAATACAAATCCAGCAATAGCATTACAAGAAAACACAATGCACAAAAACATATCGAAGCCACAAGCAAAGTACAGCCTACACAACCCGGAGACTTTGAAAAAACAGAGCGCAATACAAAACATAAATAGAAACACTGCAATAACACGCAGAGGCATATACGAGGATCTAGTAAAAACAGAGGCTGGGACCCTCAAAACGCTAAAATATTTGCCACCGAAAAAGCAATGGAACTCAGACAAAAATCAATAAAATTCACTAACAAACATGGATTAACAAAATGCCCATAAACAACCTAATCGCCAAAATTGATAAAAATTCATTCGACAAGAAAACTGGCAGGATCGGAGGAAACATTCCGACCATCCTCACAGGCATGGAGCAAAGTTTTGAAAACTATAATTTCTACGCATCATTCCAAAACCCTGACGACAAAAATAAGTATATATCAGTTTTAATCCCGAAAGATTACTCAAACATGATTGACAAAAATATATACCCCAACTGCTCAATAAAAGTATTCTCCCACGACTTCTCAGAAGAAAGCGAAAACGAAAACCATACGATAAAGCACCTTAACAAATCATACATTACAGACTATTGCGAAGTAGCCTCGGATGAGTTTAACTTTATAACTCGAGCGGAGACCCCCTTGTTAATACAAGACGAACCATTCTACTATAACGACCTGAGAAGAGATAATTACAGCTTTTTCATACAAATTGATGAAGATTATTATCCAGACAACTTAATTAGCGGAAACTATATATTCGGATATGGCTCACTTTACTTGTATAGAAATAACGATACCGGAATCATAATCGCAGGGTTTTGGCAGTTCTCATAGCCACATGAACTACGTACGTTCGCGAGTCCCTAGAAATATTCCCAAAGAAACGTATGCGACTCATGAACCCCACCTACTACAAAATGGAGCAGTACCAGGTTAAAACTTCCGAACCTATTTCGTCGCTACCCCGCTAAAAAAAATCGTAAGGCACCACGACTCGCCAGCCCATCTCGGGGCATGTATAAAATGCCCGAAACGAACGACCGCCATCCGCCATGACTTCGAGCGGGACGCAATCGGCCGGCTTGTCAGCAAGTGCACTGAAGATGGCACTACCTAACAAAAATTCGAATACCAGCCCCCCGACAATACACGAGAGAGATTGAAAAAATATTCTCTGAAACCAAGCCCTCGTGAGCAAAATGGTCATTCGGCGATGGAGGAAGCGCTGTACGAACCCACCATCCTGCGCCAGTTTGCCCCGTCATCGCCTGGAAAATCCGTTGATTCGTGCGTCAATCCAGATACGCAAGACAAGGCAACAGGACCAGAGAGTAACGCTTCAGCCGCTTGCCCGATTCGCCTTGGCCTACCTGAGGAATCAAACCGTGAATCCCCTCGCCAGCAAAACCGAAGCTCAGAAAAGCAGGCTGATTGAGCAGGGCTTCCAGGTTCAGCCTTGCACCTGCGCTGACGCATGCTGCCTGCAGGCCATGCGTTTCAAGGGGTAGAGGGACATTGTGTGAATTTACTTCCAAACCGCCGCGGCGCCACTTCTATCGAAAGCGTTCAACCCCACAGCGTCCATCGTTGAAACAAAGGAGTAGCCGTTGTTCCGCACCGTGCCACCCGTTCATATCTGGCACTGGCGATGACGGAACCTGAAGAGCAAGCCAGCGTCATAGCCTCATGCAGCAACTCGGCATCAGTGGACTCGATGCCGCCCTCCGCATGACTCAGGATGGAAACGGCGCACCGGTTTCGAGCCGTTCGATCTGGAATTGCCAGGAGCAACAACATGCGCAAACGGATGAGTGCAACCAACCTAAAGTGGGCCTGCGGCTGGCTCGCAGCCGCGGTTTTGGCACTGTGCTGGTGGCTGCCGCTACCTTTTCGTTCCACCGCCGATGATGGCCCGCAGCAGATCTACGGCAACCCCGAAGCGCGCTTCACCATCACCCTCTACGCCGACCTCGAATGCCCGCGCTGCCAGGCCTACCTACCGCAACTGCAACGCTGGATCGTCACCAACGATCACGTCAACCTGGCCTGGCGTCACCTGCCCCTCCCCCAGCATGAACCGGCCGCAAGTCGGGAAGCGCGACTGATCGAATGCATGGGCCAGCGTGGGGGGCGCGAAGGCGTTTGGGGGGCGGTGCTCTGGGTCTACCTGCATGCTCAAGGCAACGGCCGTGGGTTGGCTGCTGGACACGACTATCCGGACATCGGCCCGTCCCTGCAACGCTGCCTGGCCGGCGAACGGGCTGCCCAAGTCGTGGACACGCAAAAAGCGCAAGCCTTGGAGAACGGATTCAACGCCACCCCCACGTTGCGCCTGACCGACAATCACACCCAGCACACCCTGATCCTGGAAGACCCAATCGATCCCGATGCCTTGCTGTCCGCAGTGGACCTGTTGAGCGCACCCGAGATCTTTGAAATGCCCGCTGACGTGATCAGCGATATGTCCAGGTAGCACACGACGTCACGGCCAGGGCGCCGCGTTGTGGTGTTTGTACTTGAATTTCGTGGAGGGCGGGGTATTGAGGCAGAATGCATTCGAACGAAAAAAGGCCCCGAAGGGCCTTTTTTCAACGACTTACAGACTTCGACTGAAACCTGTAGATCTTTATTTGGAGCGGGAAACGAGACTCGAACTCGCGACCCCGACCTTGGCAAGGTCGTGCTCTACCAACTGAGCTATTCCCGCGTCGTGATGGGTGCCATTCTAGCGATTTCTAAAACAGCGTCAACCCCTTGATTCAAAAAACTTTTATTTTTTTTCCGAGCCTTCGCGCAGGTGCGGCCAGGCGGCCAGCAGGTAGTGCACCATCGACCACAGCGTCAGCCCCGCTGCCACCAGCAGCAGCCCGTAGCCCAGGATCACCCAGAAGGTCACCACCGGCGGGTTGCCCAGCAGGATCACCAGCGCCAGCATCTGCGCCGCAGTCTTCCACTTACCGAGGTTGGACACCGCCACATGCGCCCGCGCGCCTAGCTCAGCCATCCACTCGCGCAGCGCAGACACCACGATCTCGCGGCCGATGATGACCGCCGCCGGCAGGGTCAGCCAGAAGTTGGCGTGGGTCTGCACCAGCAGCACCAGGGCCACTGCCACCATCAGCTTGTCGGCCACCGGGTCGAGGAAGGCGCCGAACGGCGTGCTCTGCTGCAGTCGACGGGCCAGGTAGCCGTCCAGCCAATCGGTGGCGGCGGCTACGGCGAATACGCTGCTGGCGGCCATGTAACTCCACTGATAGGGCATGTAGAACAGCAGAATGAAGCACGGAATGAGCAGGACGCGTAGAACGGTGAGCAGGTTTGGAATATTCATCGGTACGACTGGCTGCAAGTTGAGCCCGGCATTCTACTCGCTATGCAGGCTGGCATAAATCGACTCGGCAAGCTTTTTACTGATGCCGGGGGCTTTGGCGATTTCATCGATACTGGCGCGGTTGAGCTCCTGCAGGCCGCCGAAATGTTTAAGCAGGTCGCGGCGGCGCTTGGGCCCTACCCCGGCCACATCTTCAAGGCTGGAGACTCGACGAGCCTTGCCACGACGGGCCCGGTGGCCGGTGATAGCGAAGCGGTGGGCTTCGTCGCGGATCTGCTGGATCAGGTGCAACGCCGATGAATCGCCCTTGAGGGTGAATTCGTGATGCACATCGTTCAGGTACAGGGTTTCGAAACCCGCCTTGCGTGTGACGCCCTTGGCCACACCCAACAGGGTGAGGTCGGTGAAGCCCAGCTCCTGCATCACATCGCGGGCCATGTTCAGCTGGCCCTTGCCGCCGTCCACCAGCAGCACATCGGGCAGCTTGCCCTCGCCGTCCTTGATGCGCCCATAGCGGCGGGTCAGGGCCTGATGCATGGCCGCATAATCGTCACCTGCGGTGACGTCTTCGATGTTGAAGCGGCGGTAGTCGGACTTGATCGGCCCTTCGGGGCCGAACACCACGCAACTGGCCACGGTAGCTTCACCACTGGAGTGGCTGATGTCGTAGCATTCCAGGCGTTGCGGCACTTCATCCAGGCCCAGCACTTCGGCCAGGGCTTCGAAGCGCGCAGCCATGTGCTGGCGGTTGGCCAGGCGGGCATTCAACGCCTGCTCGGCATTGGTCACGGCCAGTTGCTGCCAGCGGGCGCGAGTGCCACGCACCCGGTGGCTGATGGTCAGTTCGCGGCCACGCAGCGTGTGCAGCGCTTCGGTGATGGCGTTGAAATCTTCGTGAACAACATTGACGATCAACTCGCCGGGTAGCTCGCGCTCTGCGTTGCCCAGATAGTACTGGGACAGGAATGCGGCCATGACCTCGGCCACCTCCTCCTCGATGCCCACCTGCGGGAAGAAGTTCTTGCTGCCCAGTACTCGCCCGCCGCGCACGCTGATCAGGTGCACACAGGCACCACCCGGGTTGACGAAGGCGGCGATGACGTCGACATCGCCGCTGCCGCCCTCGATGTACTGTTGGTCCTGCACGCGGCGCAACAAGGCGATCTGGTCGCGCAGCTCGGCGGCTTTTTCGAAATCGAGGGCCATGGCGGCCTTTTCCATCTCGGCGTTCAACTCATTGCCCAGTTGCTGGCTACGCCCTTCCAGAAACATCACCGAATGACGAACGTCCTCTGCGTATTCCTCGGCAGTCACCAGGTCGGTGCAGGGCCCTTTGCAGCGTTTTATCTGGTACTGCAGGCATGGCCGGGTGCGGTTGGCGTAGTAGCTGTCTTCGCACTGACGCACAGAAAAAGCCTTTTGCAGCAGGCTGAGGCTTTCGCGAATGGCCCCGGCGCTGGGGTACGGGCCAAAGTAACGGCCCTTGGCCTTTTTCGCCCCACGGTGAATGCCCAGGCGCGGGAACTCGCCATCGGACAGAAACACGTAGGGGTAGGACTTATCGTCGCGCAGCAGGATGTTGTAAGGCGGCCGCCACTCCTTGATCAGGTTCTGCTCCAGCAGCAACGCCTCAGTTTCGTTGGCGGTGATGGTGGTTTCAACCTGGGCGATGCGCGCAACCAGCGCGGCGGTCTTGGGCGCAAGGCCGGTCTTGCGGAAATAGCTGGCCAGGCGCTTCTTCAGGTTCTTGGCCTTGCCCACGTAAAGCAGCCGGGCTTCGCCGTCGAACATCCGGTAAACGCCCGGGCGACCGCTGCAGGTCGCCAGGAATGCGCTGGCATCAAAGACTTGGGACATGAGGTTTTACAGGCTTGCGTCAACCATACCGTGGCGAACGGCCAGCAAGGTCAGTTCGACGTCGCTGGTGACCGAGAGTTTTTCAAAGATCCGATAACGGTAAGTATTGACGGTCTTGGGCGAGAGGCACAACTTGTCGGAGATGATCTGCACTTTCTGGCAGCCGACGATCATCAGGGCAATCTGGATTTCCCGTTCGGACAACGCGTCGAACGGAGACCCCTGCGGCTGGAACGGTTTCAGCGCCAACTGCTGGGCGATCTGCGGGCTGATATAGCGCTGGCCGGCAAAGGCCAGACGAATGGCCTGGACCATTTCGTCAAGGCCTGCACCCTTGGTCAGGTAGCCGGCAGCGCCGGCCTGCAACAAGCGTGTGGGGAACGGGTCTTCCTCGCACACCGTCACCGCCACTACCTTGATGTCAGGGTGGCTGCGCAGCAGTTTGCGGGTGGCCTCCAGGCCGCCGATGCCGGGCATTTTCACATCCATCAGCACAACGTCCGGTTTCAGCTCCCGGGCCAGTTTCAGTGCCGACTCGCCGGAATCTCCCTCACCCACCACCTGCAGGCCGTCGATGTCGGCCAACATCCGTGTAATACCGGTTCGTACCAGATCGTGATCATCGACCACTAAGACCCTAATCAAGCACACACCTCGTCAGCAGGGCGATTGGATCCCGCCACCTTAACAAAATTTTTCACGGTGGGCCTAACGCATTGCTTCCTTCAGAAACGACTGACGTTCGACAGTAAGCGGCCGCACTATTTGCCGGGGCTTGGCGTCGTTGGCCAACCGCCCCAAAAGGTGCAAGAGCGCCGCCTGATCATCCGACCGCAATTTCCGAAAAGCCCCCAGCAAACCGGACTCATCCGTGTTCAAACCTTCGTGCGCTGCCGGGGTGCGCAGGCCGCTGAGGACATACAACGCATCCACGCCCCGGGTCGCCAATGCCGCCAGGTAATCTAGCCGCGGCGTGCGTTCACCGCTTTCGTACTTGCCTTGAGCGTTGGGCTCGACCCCACCGATATCGCCAAATACACGCTGGGTCATACCCAGCCGCTCACGTTCTTCCCGCAGCCGCATACCGATTCCGTTCATAGGGGCTTCTCCTTTTCCCTTATCTCCTCAAGTACGGGCTGCCCGCCTGCAGACAGCCGTAAAGGTGTGGATCCACTATGCCCATGCTCTGCGGTCGCGACAAGCCATCATTTAGCTACTATGTTGATATCTCGCTGCATCCGTACAAAGCATTCGTCTTCACCCATTTCGACGAAGCCATGACGCTGGTACAGCAGGCGGGCCGGGTTGCTGCGGAACACCATCAGCCGCAACAGGGGAAGGCGCCGCTGCCTGGCCCACAGCGCCAGTTCTTCCAGCACCCAGCTACCGACCCCTCGCCCACGGTGCTCAGGCAACAGGTGCAACTCGCGGATGAACAGCGCCTGGCGGTCCTGGCTGAGGCTGCAAAAACCCAACAGCGTGTCGCCTTCTATCACCAGCCACTGCTCGCGCCAGCCCCAGGCCGCGTCGAAGGCGTCCTCGATCCACAGCAGGTCGAATTCACGGTAGTAGGGCAACATGGCGCGGCGCGTAAGGTCGCGGGCGAAGGTGCAGTGGATGTCTTGGGCGGGAATCAACTGTAAGAACATCGCATCGCACTCATTGGGCATAACAAACTGGCGAACTGCCAGGGCCACTCCTGTCCAGTTCGTTTTCCAACCAGTCGGCCAGCACCCGGGCATTGTTGTGCTCGCTGTCCTTGCCGGCATAAAGCAATGTCAGCGTCCCCTTCCTGGCCAGGTCCAGCAGCGGATACCAGTGCTCGGGGTGGGCCGCCAGCGCTTGCTGGTAACGCTGGGTAAAACCGGCAAAATCCACGTCTCCCTGGTGGAACGCCTTACGCAATTCGTTCGAAGGTGCCACTTCGCGCAACCACTGCCCATGAAGGTCTTCCTTGCGTTTGTTGCGCGGCCACAGGCGGTCGACCAGTACACGCTGGCCATCTTCATCCTCAACCGCATCATAGACACGCTTGCAGCGAATCATGGGTGTCTCCTGCCATTACCGTCCGTCTTGAGCCTAGATAATTCATTGATCGAGGTCACGGCCGGGTTACGAATTGTTTCTATGCTCAAGGCCTTCGGCACTTTCGCCCAACGCCAACCGGAGCCCCCATGGCAACCCCGTCAGTGGCCAGCAGCCCACTACTGGCCAAACACGACGCTCGCCCGCAGCTCTCCCACAAACCTGGGCGTGCCACCTTAACGTTGTTCTTCAGCCTGCTGCTGGCTGGTATCGCCTACACCGCCTGGAGCCTCAAGCAGGATGTGACCGCAAGCGGTACGGTCATCACCACGGCCACACCGTTCCTTCTGCTGGGCCTGGCGCTGCTGATTGCCCTGGGCTTCGAGTTCGTCAACGGCTTCCACGACACCGCCAACGCGGTAGCCACCGTGATATACACCCATTCGTTGCCGGCGCCGGTCGCAGTGGTGTGGTCTGGGCTGTGCAACTTCCTGGGCGTGCTTTTTTCCAGTGGCGCGGTGGCCTTCGGCATCATCGCCTTGCTACCGGTAGAACTGATTCTACAGGTGGGTTCTTCGGCCGGCTTCGCCATGGTCTTCGCCCTGCTGCTGGCGGCGATCATCTGGAACCTTGGCACTTGGTGGCTGGGCCTGCCGGCATCGTCCTCGCACACCCTGATTGGCTCGATCATCGGCGTGGGCGTGGCCAATGCGCTGATGCATGGGCGTGACGGCACCAGCGGCGTGGACTGGGCCCAGGCCAGCAAGGTGGGTTATGCCCTGCTGTTCTCACCGCTGATTGGTTTTGCTTGCGCAGCCCTGTTGCTGCTGGCCCTGCGCGCGCTGGTCAAACGCAAGGCGCTGTACCAGGCACCGGAAGGCCAGACACCGCCACCGTGGTGGATCCGCAGCCTACTGATTCTGACCTGCACCGGGGTCTCTTTTGCCCACGGTTCCAACGATGGCCAGAAAGGCATGGGCCTGATCATGCTGATTCTGGTCGGCACCCTGCCGATGGCTTATGCGCTGAACAAGACCATGCCCAACGGGCAGGCCCTGCAGTTTTCCGCTGTCGCCGAGGTGACCCGCCAGGCACTGGTACGCAGCGACCCGCAAGCGGCCCCGGCTGACCCGCGCCAGGTACTGACCCTGTTCATTGCCGAGCCCAAGGCCAGCCCGCACCTGGTACCGGCGTTGGCGGCGCTGACCGGGATGATCGGCGAAGAGGTCAAAGGCTATGGCTCGCTCAAGCGCGTACCGGCTGAAGCCATGGCCAACGTGCGCAACGACATGTATCTGACCAGTGAAGCCATCCGCCTCATGGAGAAAAACCACCTGGTGACATTCGATGCCGACACCCGCAGCCAAGTGCAGTTGTTCAAGGCCCAGCTGGACGACGCCACCCGCTATATTCCGTTGTGGGTGAAGGTGGCTGTAGCCATCGCGCTGGGGCTGGGGACCATGGTTGGCTGGCGACGTATTGTAGTCACCGTTGGCGAGAAGATCGGCAAGACCCACCTCAGCTATGCCCAAGGCGCATCGGCCGAAGTGGTGGCGATGTGCACCATTGGCGCGGCGGATATGTTCGGGCTGCCGGTGTCGACCACGCATGTGCTGAGTTCGGGGGTGGCCGGCGCCATGGTGGCCAATGGGTCGGGGATTCAGAAACGCACTTTGTTCAATCTGCTGATGGCCTGGGTGCTGACCCTGCCAGCGGCAATGCTGTTGGCTGGCAGCCTGTACTGGCTGCTGAACCACATCTTCTGAACCCGTACGCCGCCTTCTGTAGGAGCGGGTTTACCCGCGAATACGGTAGCGGCGGCAACGGTGAACGGCGGGTGGAGATTGGCCAGCAGGCCCGGCCCTTTCGCGGGTGAACCCGCTCCTACGGGCGACCGCGCAGGCCTTTCAACGTTTGCACAAGGCAGTTGTCCCTACACAGGTTGATCAGCCCGGGATTTTCAGGCCACGCTGCACGGCTGGCCGTTCGAGGAAATTCGCCAGCACGCGCTGCACTTCCTTGAACTGGTCGAAGCCCACCAGGTCACGGGCGTTGTAGCGCTCCACCAGGTTACGCACCCAAGGGAAGATGGCGATGTCGGCGATGCTGTATTCCTCAGCCATCCACTGCCGACCTTTCAAATGCCGATCCAGCACGCCCAGCAGCCGCTTGGACTCGTTGACATAGCGGTCGCGCGGGCGCTTGTCTTCATATTCCTTGCCAGCAAAGAAATGGAAGAACCCGACCTGGCCGAACATCGGCCCGATGCCGCCCATCTGGAACATCAGCCACTGCAGGGTCTGGTAGCGCTGGGCGGGGTCCTGGCTGAGCAGCTGGCCGCTCTTCTCCGCCAGGTACTGCAAGATCGCCCCCGATTCGAACAGCGCCAGCGGCTGACCGCCCGGCCCGTTCGGGTCGAGGATGGCGGGGATCTTGTTGTTCGCGCTGAGCGAGATGAACTCGGGGCTCAATTGGTCGTCATTGTCGAAGCTCACCTTGTGCGCCTCGTAAGCCAAGCCAATCTCTTCGAGCATGATCGACACCTTCACCCCGTTGGGCGTCGGCAACGAGTACAACTGCAGGCGTTCGGGGTGTTTGGCGGGCCATTTGCGGGTAATGGGGAAAGCACTGAGTTCGGTCATGATCAACCTTGCCAAGGGAATGAACCTGTCACTCTAGAGACATCCCCAGCCGCTGACCATCACCGACCACTCATCAGCGTTGGCAGCTCAGGCCTGGCCGTGGGCCTTGAGCTTGAGCTTTTCGGTATCGACGCGGACAAACACGGAGTCGGCAGTCACAGTCAGTACATCCTCTGCCCAGACTTCGCAGATGACCCGGCTCTTGCGCCCCACTTCGCCTTCGACACGCGCCTTGAGCAACAGCTCGACGCCCATCGGCGTAGGTTTCAGGTAGGTCAGGTTGAGCGTGCCGGTAACGCAGTCGATACGCGGCAGGCTGCCCGGTTCTCGGCCTTCGTTACGGTAGTGGTAGGCCATCGCCGTCCAGTTGGAGTGGCAGTCAACCAGCATCGCCAGCAGGCCACCGTAAACCAGGCCAGGCCAGCCAATGAAGGTGCTGTCGGGCGAGTGACGGCACACCAGGTGAACACCGTCGGCGTCCCAGTGGCTTTGCAGGTGCAGGCCGCTGGGGTGGGAACAGCCGCAGCCATAGCAAGTACCCTCAGGGGCCGCGAGGGCTTGAAGGGAAAGTGTGTGATCAGTCATACGCTTCCTGTGCTTGTTGGAATGGGGGCGCGCAACGCCCCCATTAAAGCAGAAACATCAGGCCGTCTGGGCAACCATCTTCGCACGCCGCTGGGTCAGCGAAACCAGCAAAATGAACGCGGTCACCCCGGCAGTCATCAGCGTTTCGTAGCGATAGGCATCGCTGAACAGCATGTAGCCCAGCACCATGACGATGGTGCCTATCACCAGCCAGGTCAGCCATGGGAACAGCCACATCTTCAGTTCCAGCGGACGCCCTTCACGCTCGGCACGGGCACGCATGCGCAGTTGCGACACGGCGATGACCAGGTACACCAGCAAGGCGATGGCGCCGGTGGTCGACAGCAGGAAGCCAAACACTTTGCCCGGGAACACATAGTTGACGAAGCAGCCAGCGAAGCCCGCCAGGGTGGAGAAGATCACTGCCACGGTCGGCACGCCGGAACCGGAGATGCGCTTGGTCACGCTCAGCGCCTGACCACGCGCGCCCAGCGAATAGAGCATGCGCGACGCCGTGTAGAGCCCCGAGTTCATGCAACTTGTCACCGCCACCAGCACCACCAGGTCAACCAGCAACTTGGCGCCCGGCACGTTCAGCACTTCCAGTACACGCTGGAACGACCCTACCGCTTTGAGCCCGGGGTCGTTCCAGGCCACCAGCGACACCACCAGGAAGATCGACGCCAGGTAGAAGATGGCGATGCGGTACACCACCAGGTTGGTGGCGCGGCGAATCTTGTCTTTCGGGTTGGCGGTTTCGTCAGCCGCGATGGTGACAATTTCGGCACCGAAGAACGAGAAGATGGTGATCAGCACGCCCCCAAGCACCGTCCCGAACCCATTGGGCATGAAACCAGCGCTGTCCCACAGCCGGCTCACCCCGGATACCTCTGCCAGCGGCCAGAAGCCGAACACCGCCAAGGTGCAGACCCCGATGAAGCCAATGATCGCGACCACCTTGACCAGCGCGAACCAGTACTCGAAGGCACCGAAGTTCTTCACGCTGACCAGGTTGGTGCCCGACAGCACCAGCATGATCAGGAAAGCGAACAGCCAGGACGGCACGCCAGGGAAGTAGGCATGCAGGATGTCAGCACCGGCAATGGCCTCCACCGGAATGATCAACACCCAGAACCACCAGTACAACCAGCCAATGGTAAAGCCCGCCCAAGGCCCGATGGCCTCCGAGGCGTAGGTGGAAAAAGAGCCGCTATTGGGGTTTGCGATGGCCATTTCACCCAGCATGCGCATCACCAGCAAGACCAGCAGGCCAGTCATGGCGTAGGAGATGAGGATGGCCGGGCCGGCGGTGGCAATGGCGTTGGAGGACCCGATGAACAGCCCGGCGCCGATGATGCCGGCAATGGAGATCATGGAAACCTGACGGGAAGTCAGGCCGTGCTGCAGTGAGCGCTGTTTCTTGTTGTCTTGCGAAGCCATGAAGAACCCTCGAATGGGTCGGCCGCAGCAAAGCGGCTGAAGGTCTGAGCAGAATTCTTATAAATTTCTGATGTGTGTTGTTGTTGTTTTGCAGAGGACCGAAGCGGGTATTGACCTCCTCTTCGCATGACCGGTTGTAATCGTTGATCCAGGTCAGTATTAATCTATAGGCCGGGGTCAACAAACGACCTTTTCGAACCACATAATTCCTTTATGGAATGAACTCCTTCCTTTTTTGCTCGGTATTCGCCCGTCATGTCCAAACGCCTGATGCCTTCGACCACCGCCCTTCAGTGCTTCGAAGCGGCCGCTCGCCACCTCAGCTTCACCCGCGCGGCCCAGGAACTGCACCTGACCCAGAGCGCCGTCAGCAAGCAGGTCGCGCAGCTTGAGGACATGCTCTCGCACTCGCTGTTCCAGCGCATTCGCCGGCGCCTGCACCTGACCCCGGCCGGCGCGCTGTACCTCACCGAAGTGAACAAGATCCTCACCCAGATCGACATATCCAGCCGCTACATCCTCAGCTACGGCGACGAAACCGAAGTGCTGCGCATCGCCACCCAGCCGACCTTCGGCGCCCGCTGGCTGGTGCCCCGGCTCAAGGGTTTTAGTGACCGCTACCCACGCATTCACCTGGATGTGCGCAACGAGCTGGAGCCATTCGACCTGGTACAGGCCAAGGCGGACGTCGCCTTTTTCTTCGGCCAGGGCACCTGGCCCGGGGCGACCTGCATCGAGTTGTTCAGCGAAGAAGTGGTGCCGGTGTGCAGCCCGCAGCTGCTGGCCAGCCACCGTTTCGACAGCGCCCAGGCGCTGACTGAGCACCGCCTGTTGCAATGCGTGTCGCGGCCGGAGGCCTGGCATGAATGGTTCCTGGGGCTTGGGTTGCATAGCCAGAACAGCTACCACGGGCCGCGCTTCGACACGTTCTACCTGTGTATCCGCGCGGCCATCTCCGGCTGCGGCATAGCCCTGATTCCCCGCTATCTGGTGGCCGAAGAGCTGAGCGAAGGCAAGCTGGTGGTGGCCTGGGACCACCCTGTGGCAAGCAACGGGAGGCACTTCATCGCGCATGCCGAGCATGCGGCCGAAGTGCCCAAGATCAGGGCCTTCGTGCAGTGGATCCGGGAGCGGGTGGCTGAAGGCGATTGATTTGACCTGCCCCGGCCTCTGGCAGGAGCGGGCTTGCCCGCGAAGAGGCCGGCACAGCCAACCCAAAAAACCGGCTAGATCACGAATCCATGGAATGATCGCAATCGAATAATTCGTTTGCGGAATAACCCGCCGACACGCTTGGATAATAAGAAACTCGAACAAGGTCCGCGTGCCCCATGAACCAGGAAAGTATCAGCCAATCCATTGCCATCGTTCACCCGATCACACTTTCCCATGGCCGTAATGCCGAAGTCTGGGACACTGACGGCAAACGTTACATCGACTTCGTCGGCGGTATCGGCGTGCTCAACCTGGGCCACTGCAACCCCGCTGTGGTCGAGGCCATCCAGGCTCAGGCCACCCGCCTGACCCACTACGCCTTCAACGCGGCCCCCCACGGCCCGTACCTGGCCCTGATGGAGCAACTGAGCCAGTTTGTGCCAGTCAGCTACCCACTGGCCGGCATGCTCACCAACAGCGGCGCGGAAGCGGCGGAAAACGCCCTGAAAGTGGCCCGTGGCGCCACCGGCAAACGCGCCATCATCGCGTTCGACGGCGGCTTCCATGGCCGCACCCTGGCCACCCTGAACCTCAATGGCAAGGTCGCCCCCTACAAGCAGCGGGTCGGCGAACTGCCCGGGCCGGTGTATCACCTGCCCTACCCCAGCGCGGATACCGGAGTTACCTGCGAGCAAGCGCTCAAGGCCATGGACCGCCTGTTCAGCGTCGAGCTGGCGGTGGAGGACGTCGCGGCGTTCATCTTCGAGCCCGTGCAGGGTGAAGGCGGCTTCCTTGCCCTGGACCCGGCCTTCGCCCAGGCCCTGCGCCGCTTCTGCGACGAGCGTGGCATCCTGATCATCATCGACGAGATCCAGTCGGGCTTCGGCCGCACCGGCCAGCGCTTCGCGTTTCCGCGCCTGGGCATCGAGCCCGACCTGCTGTTGCTGGCCAAGAGCATCGCTGGCGGTATGCCGCTGGGTGCAGTGGTCGGGCGCAAGGAATTGATGGCGGCGCTGCCCAAGGGCGGCCTGGGTGGCACCTATTCGGGCAACCCGATATCCTGTGCGGCGGCCTTGGCCAGCCTGGCGCAGATGACCGACGAAAACCTTGCAACCTGGGGTGAACGGCAGGAACAGGCCATCGTCAGCCGCTATGAGCGCTGGAAGGCTTCGGGCCTGAGCCCGTACATCGGCCGCCTGACCGGCGTGGGCGCCATGCGAGGGATCGAGTTCGCCAATGCCGATGGCAGCCCGGCACCGGCACAACTGGCCAAGGTGATGGAGGCCGCCCGAGCCAGGGGCCTGCTGCTGATGCCCAGCGGCAAGGCGCGGCACATCATTCGCCTGCTGGCACCGCTGACTATCGAGGCCGAGGTGCTCGAGGAGGGGTTGGATATCCTCGAGCAGTGCCTGGCAGAACTGAACTGAGGCTTACAGGCCGAGTTCTTCCGGGGTAAGCATGTCGGACTCGAAGGCGATCCAGCCGCCTTCCAGTTCGGCATGGCCGTTGACGATCGGGCCGTAATAGGTCAGGCCGTTCTGCAGGGTCACGCAAATGTGCGTGGCCGGTTTCTCAGGGGCCGCGAGCGTACCGACGAAATGCACCTTCTTCAGGGTTTCGGTCACCGCTTCCAGGCCCACGCACATCTTGGGGTTTTCCGAAGCCTCGGTATCTCCGCCACGGTCTTCGGCGCTGATGGTCACAGTGGCGATGTACGGGTACTTGGTGCTCAAACGGGGTTACCTCGGTGGGTGTATAGGCGTACGGGCGCGTAGAGTACGGCAGGCCGTCTCTGTTGTCTCTACTGGCCTCTTCGCGGGCACGCCCGCTCCCACAGCGATCGCATGTTGCTTGGGGTATGCAGGGCACCTGTGAGGGGCGGGTCTGCCTGGGAAGAGCCGGGCCTGCAACAGGTGATCTGAATGCCCCGATCTGTTAGGGTGCCCGCCGATGCACGCCACACCACACGAGGATCCCGAGTGAGCGCCGAAGAACCCCTGATCGCCGACCTGTTCGAAGTCGACAAACGCCTGTCCCTCAAGCCCGTCGTGGACTTCAACAGCTACCTGCGCAATGCCTTCGGCGAGGGCCCATGCCGCTGCCACCGCTGCGTAGAAGGCGCCGACCAAAGCACCTACAGCCACGCACATAACTTCACCTTCGAAGGCCGCCAGTGGCACCGCCGGTTCGCCACCACCGCCGGCAGCGACGTCGCCCAGGTGTTGAAAAAAGCCTGGCTGTCGTACACCAAGGCTGATCTCAACCTGGTCGGCGCGCTGGACCTGACCACCCTCAAGACCTTCACCGAGGCCGCCCTGCACACGCGCCTGCTGGCCTTGCTGCCGGCCAGCGGCCTGGCCCGTGAAGTGGATGGCCAGTGGATGCTGCAAGCCCAGGCCGACTGACGGCCCGGTGGCAGGGCAGGATTCCACCGGTCTGCTAACTTGGTGGAATCCGTCCACCCACAGGTAGTCCGCCATGGCCCGCACAACGCCCATCGAGCTGTACCGCAATATCGGCATCGTCGCCCACGTGGATGCCGGCAAGACCACGACCACCGAGCGGATCCTGTTCTACACCGGGGTCAACCACAAGATGGGCGAAGTGCACGATGGCGCGGCGACCATGGACTGGATGGCCCAGGAGCAGGAACGCGGCATCACCATCACCTCGGCGGCGACCACAGCATTCTGGCAAGGCTCGACCAAGCAGTTCGCCCACAAGTACCGTTTCAACATCATCGACACCCCAGGCCACGTCGATTTCACCATCGAGGTGGAGCGCTCATTGCGCGTGCTCGATGGCGCGGTCGTGGTTTTCAGCGGCGCGGACGGCGTCGAGCCGCAGTCCGAGACAGTCTGGCGCCAGGCCAACAAGTACCACGTGCCACGCTTGGCCTACATCAACAAGATGGACCGCCAGGGGGCCGACTTCCTGCGCGTGGTCAAGCAGATCGATCAACGTCTGGGGCACCACCCGGTGCCCATCCAGCTGGCCATCGGCAGCGAAGAAAACTTCATGGGCCAGATCGACCTGGTGAAGATGAAGGCCATCTACTGGAACGATGCCGACCAGGGCACCAGCTACCGCGAAGAAGAAATCCCCGCCGAACTGAAGGCTCTGGCCGACGAATGGCGCGCGCACATGATCGAAGCTGCGGCCGAGGCCAATGACGAGCTGACCATGAAGTTTCTCGATGGCGAGGAGCTGAGCATCGAAGAGATCAAGGCCGGGTTGCGCCAGCGCACCATTGCCAACGAAATCGTGCCCACCATCCTCGGCTCATCGTTCAAGAACAAGGGCGTGCCGCTGATGCTCGACGCGGTGATCGACTACCTGCCCGCCCCGTCGGAAATTCCTGCCATCCGCGGCACCGACCCGGATGATGAAGAAAAGCACCTGGAACGGCACGCCGACGACAAAGAGCCGTTCTCGGCACTGGCTTTCAAGATCGCCACCGACCCGTTCGTCGGCACCCTCACCTTCGCCCGCGTTTATTCCGGCGTGCTCAGTTCAGGCAATGCGGTACTCAACTCGGTCAAAGGCAAGAAGGAACGCATCGGCCGCATGGTACAGATGCATGCCAACCAGCGTGCCGAAATCAAGGACGTGTGTGCCGGCGATATCGCCGCACTGATCGGCATGAAGGACGTGACCACCGGCGACACCCTGTGCGACATGGACAAACCGATCATTCTCGAACGCATGGACTTCCCCGACCCGGTGATTTCCGTCGCAGTAGAGCCGAAAACCAAGGCCGACCAGGAAAAAATGGGCATCGCGCTGGGCAAGCTGGCCCAGGAAGACCCCTCATTCCGCGTGCGTACCGATGAAGAGACTGGCCAGACCATCATCTCGGGCATGGGCGAGCTGCACCTGGACATCATCGTCGACCGCATGCGCCGCGAGTTCAACGTCGAGGCCAACATCGGCAAGCCGCAGGTGGCCTACCGGGAAAAAATCCGCAATACCTGCGAGATCGAGGGGCGTTTCGTGCGCCAGTCCGGTGGCCGTGGCCAATACGGCCATTGCTGGATCCGTTTCGCCCCCGGTGATGAAGGCAAAGAAGGCCTGGAGTTCATCAATGAGATCGTCGGCGGCGTGGTACCCCGCGAGTACATCCCGGCCATCCAGAAGGGTATCGAGGAGCAAATGAAGAACGGCGTGCTTGCCGGCTACCCACTGATCAACCTCAAGGCCGCCGTGTTCGACGGCTCGTACCACGATGTCGACTCAAACGAGATGGCCTACAAGATCGCCGCGTCAATGGCCACCAAGCAGTTGTCGCAGAAAGGCGGCGCAGTGTTGCTGGAGCCGGTGATGAAGGTAGAGGTGGTGACGCCGGAGGAATATCAGGGCGACATCCTCGGCGACTTGAGCCGACGTCGCGGCATGATCCAGGACGGTGATGAAACACCGGCTGGCAAGGTGATACGTGCCGAAGTGCCGTTGGGTGAAATGTTCGGCTACGCCACCTCGATGCGCTCGATGACCCAGGGCCGGGCCAGCTTCTCGATGGAGTTCACCCGCTATGCCGAGGCCCCGGCGAGCATTGCCGATGGCATCGTCAAGAAGAGCCGCGGGGAGTAAGCGGTTCTCCTGTGCCGGCCTCTTCGCGGGTAAACCCGCTCCTACAGGATGGCCGCAGGCCCAAACATTGTGCGCCCCCCTGTAGGAGCGGGTTTACCCGCGAAGAGGCCGGCACAGACCGCAACAGTTTTCAATGCTGCTCGCCCGCCCGCTTCAACAGCTTCTTGCACCGCTCCGACAAATGCACCACGCGCAAATGCTTGCCCGCCTTGGCATAGCGCTCGCGCAGGGTTTTCAGCGCCGCAACGGCCGAATAATCGACAAAGCTCAAATGCTGGCAATCCAGCGTGACCTGGGCCGGGTCCCCGGCCGTGTCGAACTGGTTGAGGAACGAGGTGGTCGAGGCAAAGAACAGCGTGCCATGCAGTTGATAACACTTGCCGCCCTCCGCGTCCTCATGGGTGTCGGCATACAGCTCCCGCGCATGCTGCCAGGCAAAGTTGAGCGCCGCGATGATGATACCGAACAGCACCGCCATGGCCAGGTCGGTCAGCACCGTGACCACAGTCACCGCAACGATCGCCAGCACATCATTCACCGGCACCTTGTGCAACACCCGCAACGACGCCCAGGCAAAGGTCTGCTGGGCCACCACGAACATCACTCCGACCAGCGCCGCCAGTGGAATACGCTCGATCAGCGGCGACAGGAACAGCACGAACAGCAGAATCATCACCCCGGCCACCACCCCCGACAACCGCCCCCGGCCATTGGAGCTGAGGTTGATCACCGTCTGCCCGATCATCGCGCAGCCGCCCATGCCGCCGCACAGGCCCGACACCATGTTCGCAGCGCCCAATGCCACACACTCGCGGTCCGGGAAGCCACGGCTCTCGGTGATTTCGTCGGTCAGGTTGAGGGTGAGCAGGGTTTCCAGCAGGCCGACCATGGCCATCAGCACCGCGTAGGGGGCGATGATCTTCAGGGTTTCCAGATTCCAAGGCACATCCGGCAGCGCCAGCCCCGGCAGGCCACCGGCGATGTGCGCCATGTCGCCCAGGGTGCGGGTAGGCAGCCCGAGCACGTACACCACCAGGCCAACACCGAGGATCGCCACCAAGGCCGGCGGCACCGCGCGGGTCAGTTTCGGCAGCACATAAACCACCGCCATGGTCAGCGCCACCAGGCCGATCATCAGGTACAGCGGCGTGCCACTGAGCCAGTGTTCGCCGTCCTTGAAATGCTCCAGCTGAGCCATGGCGATGACGATGGCCAGGCCGTTTACGAAGCCAAGCATGACCGGGTATGGCACCAGGCGCACCAGTTTGCCCAGACGCAGCAGGCCGAACAGGATCATCACCACACCGCCCAGCAGCACCGTGGCCAGCAGGTACTGCACGCCGTGCTGCACCACCAAGGCGACGATCACCACCGCCATCGAACCGGCAGCGCCGGAGATCATCCCCGGCCGCCCGCCGAACAGCGCCGTCAGGGTACAAATGATGAACGCGCCATACAGGCCCATCAGCGGGTTGAGGTGGGCCACCAGGGCAAAGGCGATGCACTCGGGGACCAAGGCGAACGAGGTGGTGAGGCCGGCGAGCAGGTCGGCGCGTAGTCGGGCGGGCTTCATGGGCTTCCTGTGGTGCAGTCCTGACGGACGTTAGAAAAACGAGGGGCGCGATGTTACGGAATTTGTCTGACAGCGGCCACCGCTCAACGCACCCGTTCCAGGCTCTGCACGGCCAGGTCCAGCGCACGCTGCATGTCCAGGCGCGCCGAACGGCCCAGGTCCGGGTCGTTCAGGCGGCCACCACGCTCTGAGGGCAGGATCGGCGCCGTCAGGTCTTCGGCATCCATCGCTTCGAAATCCTGTTCGGCGCCCAGGGTCAAGGCACTGCGCCGCAACAACATGCGCACCTGTTCCGGGGTAAGTGCCGGGTTGATCGACAGCATCGTCGCCACAGTGGCAGTCACCAAGGGTGTTGCGTACGACGTGCCGCAATGCGCAGCCTCGGCAGACACGGGGCGTATGCAGGCAGCAGCACTGACATCCACGCGCATGTCGATATTGGAACTGTGACGCTTGCGCACATGATCGTGGGCCTCAACTGCCGTAGCCTTGCCACTGCGCTGATGCCCGCCCACCACCAGCAATTGTTCGGTGATGAATGACGAAGGCAGGCGATATTCATCGGTCCCCGACCAGGACGCACCATTGCCCGCCGAATTCACCACCACCACATCAGGGTGCTCCTTGCGCAGCCAGAGGAAGAACTCCTCAAGCAACTCCTCGTAGCCACTCATTGCCAGCCCGGAGCGCACCAGCGAATCGACCTCATCACCCTTCACATTGCGTGCCCCGACCCGGTGAATGCCCCAGCTCCAGTTCAGCACCCGCACGCCATCTTCGACCAGGTTCACCGAGGCAGCGATGTTGGCGGTGATACCGGCATCCGAGTTGCGCTCTACCATCACCTCGAAGCCAGGGCTGTGCTTGCCCAGCCCCGGCAAAAAGCCCTCACCCTGCGCAGCGAGAATGCCTGCGACGTGGCTGCCGTGGCTTGCCGGGCGGTTACCGTCGCGAGCGTAGAGGCATGTCTGGCCTTGTTCGCAGCCCCCTCGATAATGGCTGAACCCCGGGGCGTCAAAGTCCACTTCGCGCTCGATTACCCCGACCCGCACGGGCTTCACCGGCAAGCCAGAGGCGGCAATCCGGCGCCGGTAGAAATACAGCGCGTCCATGAAGCGGTTGGCGGCCCATTCGTCCGCCTGGTCGATGGCCCGGGTGCCGCGCCCATTGCCCTCCTCCCCGCGCTCGGGGGCGGATTCTTCGACAATCACGGCATCCACGCTGACTTCACTACCCATGCGCAGGACCATCGCATCGCGCTGCACCAGGTCCTCTACCGGCAAGCGCAGCTGGTAGACATTCAGCGGCGGTATGGCACCGACAACCTGGGCGCCGTATTTACCGGCGATGCGCCGGGCCTCGCCGAGGCCGTCGTATTTTTCTTCGATCAACAAGCTGACCAGATCGACATAGGTGGTCAGGCCGTCCATGTTCTTCGCCACTTCATCGGGCCCTGCGGCGATCACATGACTGCGTTGGCGGCTCAGCCATACCGGGTTGCTGGTGCGGCCGCCATCGGCCAGCCAGAGCGGGGCGCTGCGCTGGGCTTCTCTCGCCAGTTTCAACGTTAGCCGGTCACCTTGGCGCTCGATGTCGGCTTCTGACAGCCGCGTACCGCCGAGCCATACCGTTGGCAGATTTGCCCGGAGCCCTTCGACACGCAGGCACCATCGCTGCTGGCTATCGCTGAACAAGTCGCCGCAACGCTGCAGCTGCTTGATGCGCAGCGTGTCCGCTGCAGCCTGTGCACCAAGACTGCAAAGCCACAACAGCAAGATCAGGACACCCTTCATGCAATCACCCCACGCGCTCCCTGTGAGTGCGACTTACGGGGCACCTCAAAGGTTCACCTGTGGCTGACAACTGCCTGGTCGCGGGCGAGCCATTCGGCCATGGAAGTATCCTCCAACGCGTACTCGCCACGATTGGCCTTCCATACCAGCTCCTTGTCGCGCAGGGCATCAAGGGCCTTCTGTACGTTTGCCGTGTTGACGTTGGCTACCGCCTGGGCCTGCTCCAGCTTGCGGCTGACCTCAACCAGGGTTTGCTCGGTAAACGGGGAAAACGGCTGCCGGCCCAGCGTGCGCTCGGCCATGACCTCTAGCACGGCCTGCTGCAACGGCGTAAGTTCGTTCCAAGCGCTTTCGTAGTCACTCCACACCCCAGCTTGATGGTTCAGCGCCCCATTGCGCAGCAGTTCACCCAGGTTGCCCGCCTCACCCAGGCCGACGCTAACTTCGGCCAACAGTTTGTTGAGCATTTCCGGGCGCCGGCCGACCAATTCGAACGCGTATGCCAGGTCCTCTACCTTGAACTGGTTACTGTCGGCCAGGCGACGGTTCCACAAGGCGGTGATGAATTCGACATATTCACGCCCCAGCAACGGAAATGGCGTGATGCTGGCACCAAAGAATGGCTGCTTGCTCTTGAGTACCAGGTTGGCCAGCTTGTCGCGACTAGAGCCCGTGAACACCAGGCGCAAGCCGTCCGGACGGTCGCCACGGTTAAGGTGGTCACGCGCGGCTTTCAGCGCGAACATCGCATTAAGGCCATCTTCGCTGTTAAGGGCGTGCTGAGCCTCGTCGATGATCAGTACTACCAACTGCCCTGATACTTGATGCAACACGGCAAGCGCCTGGGCCAGGGTAGTCCCCGCAGGCAGTTGCGGGCGGGTGAAATCCCAGCTCAGGGTGCGCAGCAGGTTGATCTTGTCGATACCGGCCTTTTTCGCGGTCCTGGCCAGCGCACCTTCGAATCTGGCCAGCGCAGTACCGATGGCGCCGCTGATGAGCTGCGCAGGGGCGGCGTCGCGATCCGACCACAGGTCGACGTAAACCGGTAGCCAGCCGCGCTGTACGCATTCCGGTATGAAGTCGTTGTTGAGGAAGGTGCTCTTGCCCGTACGCCGGGGCGCGGCCAGGAACATGCCCGAGCTGTAATCGACCAACGACTCGCCGGCCAGGTCTTGGGCCAGTGCGGTGGCCAACTGATTACGGCGTAGGAGCGGGCGAACGGGAGACATGCAATTAACCTCAATTATCTTGCCTACTATAATTTATAGCCTACAAGATAAACCAGGATAATACGACCGTCCGCAACAGTGCCGGCGTGATCCAGATCCGGCAAAAAGTCAGCAAATTTGCCATCATGTTGATTCCACCTGCGGAGATCATGGACATGCCGCTACGCCCCCTTTTCACCTCCCTGTTGCTGGTCGCCAGCCTCACCGCCCATGCCGCCACCGAGGTGGTGCCACTTCAGCATCGCAGCAGCGCCGAACTGCTGCCCGCCCTGCAGGCCTTCATCGGCAAGGACGGCACGGTCAGCGCCTTCGAGAACAAACTGATCGTCAACGCCAGCCCCGAGCGCATCGACGACCTGCGCGCCCTGCTGCAACAGCTGGACACCGCGCCCAAGCGCCTGCTGATCAGCGTCGACAACAACGACAGCAACTTCCAGGGCAACCGCGGCAACGCACGCGTCATTCACTACGGCACCAGCAACCGCGACGGCGGCATGCAACAGGTACAAGCCAGCGAAGGGCAACCGGCACTGATCCAGGTGGGCCAGAGCATCCCCATTACCAGCACCAGCACAGACGGCTATGGGCGCATTCAAAGCAACACCGAATACCGCAACGTGACCCAAGGCTTCTACGTAACCCCGAGCCTGAGCGGCGAAACGGTTCGTCTGCAAATAAGCAGCAATAATGACCGTATCAGCCATGAACGTGCAGATGTAGTGAAAGTACAAAGTACCGACACGACAGTCACGGGTAAGCTCGGCGAGTGGATCACCCTGGCGGGGTTCAACCAGCAGAGCCAAGCCGACCGCAGCGCGTCAAGCCACACGTACAGCACCCAACGGGGTGAAAACATGACATTGCGTGTCAAAGTCGACCTTGTCGACTGATCCCAGGCAATTCAAGGCTTCGACCAAAGGCCTTGAAACTGACTGCCAAGTCGCATTAGACCAAAGATGTAGTAAGTACAAAAAAGCACTACAAAACATTTGACAGGGTCTTTTTCCCAAGGGCATGATGGCCTCGCTCCCGCTAATCAGGGGCCCTGGCAAGGGCCTTCGGGGCGCGCTCCTTCCACCCCAGGAGGCGCCTCGTGTCTATACGGCCCACAAGGCGGTTCGACGGGATTGCGACTGCAACGAAGAAGTTGTCCCGAGGGACGGAAGCGCATCACCGCAGTACTGGCAATCGCGTAGCACCGCAGCAAGGCAACCACGAGCCGACCTGCCGGAGCGCACCTTCGCCTGGCCTGCCCAACCTTCCCCTTCGAGCCTTCGCGTTCGCCGCCGCATTCCTGCGAACAGGACAGCCGCCAGGCACCTGATCTGCTCCGAGCATCAGCACAATTAACCCAAGATCGATGCGACGAGGTTTATTTCCATGGCACTGACACGCGAACAGCAAATTGCAGCCCTCGAGAAAGACTGGGCCGAAAACCCGCGCTGGAAAGGCGTGACCCGTACCTACACCGCCGCTGATGTCGTTCGCCTGCGTGGCTCCGTGCAACCTGAGCACACCTTTGCGCGTCAGGGCGCAGAAAAACTGTGGAAGCTGGTCACCGAAGGTGCCCACCCGTCCTTCCGCCCCGACAAAGATTTCGTCAACTGCATGGGCGCCCTGACCGGCGGCCAGGCTGTACAACAGGTCAAGGCCGGCATCCAGGCCATCTACCTGTCCGGCTGGCAGGTTGCCGCCGACAACAACTCGGCCGAGTCGATGTACCCTGACCAGTCGCTGTACCCGGTCGACTCGGTACCGACCGTGGTCAAACGCATCAACAACGCGTTCCGCCGCGCCGACCAGATCCAGTGGAAAGCCGGCAAGAACCCGGGCGACGACGGCTACATCGACTACTTCGCGCCCATCGTGGCCGACGCCGAAGCCGGTTTCGGTGGCGTACTGAACGCCTACGAGCTGATGAAGAACATGATCGAAGCAGGCGCCGCCGGCGTGCACTTCGAAGACCAGCTGGCCTCGGTGAAAAAATGCGGCCACATGGGCGGCAAGGTGCTGGTGCCGACTCAGGAAGCCGTGCAGAAGCTGGTGGCCGCTCGCCTGGCCGCTGACGTGTCGGGTGTACCGACCATCATCCTGGCGCGTACCGATGCCAACGCCGCCGACCTGCTGACCAGCGACTGCGACCCGTACGACCAGCCGTTCGTGGTTGGCGAGCGCACCCGCGAAGGCTTCTACAAGGTCCGCGCCGGCCTCGACCAGGCCATTGCCCGCGGCCTGGCCTACGCCCCGTACGCCGACCTGATCTGGTGTGAAACCGCCAAGCCGGACCTGGACGAAGCCCGCCGCTTCGCCGAGGCGATCAAGAAGGAGTACCCGGACCAGATCCTGTCGTACAACTGCTCGCCTTCCTTCAACTGGAAGAAAAACCTGGACGACGCCACCATCGCCAAGTTCCAGCGCGAACTGTCGGCCATGGGTTACAAGCATCAGTTCATCACCCTGGCCGGCATCCACAACATGTGGCACGGCATGTTCAACCTGGCGCACGACTACGCCCGCAACGACATGACCGCCTACGTGAAGCTGCAGGAGCAGGAATTCGCTGATGCCAGCAAGGGCTACACCTTCGTGGCGCACCAGCAGGAAGTGGGCACTGGCTACTTCGACGACATGACCACCGTGATCCAGGGTGGCGCTTCGTCGGTGACTGCACTGACCGGTTCGACCGAGGAAGAGCAGTTCCACTGATAGTGGGTTGCCGTTGAACAAAGGCCCGGGGCTTGTGAAAGCTCCGGGCCTTTGTTTTTACCCGAGAAAGGGCCGGGCCTGCTGGCCAATTTTTACCAGCCGTTCACCGTTTCCGCCGCTACCGTATTCGCGGGTAAACCCGCACCTACACTGATCGGGAGGAGACACACATCGGCGATTGGGCGCAGGCCGCTGCAGGAACGGGTTCACCCGCGAAAGGGCCGGCACAGGCCACAGCAAAACCCCGGATCAGGGCTATGCTTGTGGCAGCCCAGCAGCAAGGACCGCCCATGCCTCGTCCAAGCCACCTGATGATTCTCGCCCTGACCGCCGCTGCCCTCTATATATATGCACTGGCCAGCGACAACACCATGCTCGCCCTGATGGCCAAACCCATCCCGGTGCTGGCCTTGATTGCCTGGCTGCGCAGCACCCCGGTTTCGCCTTATCGCACGTGGATCTCGATCGGCCTGGGCTTCTCGGTACTCGGTGACATCCTGCTGGCCATCCCCGCCGACCTGTTCGTGTTCGGCCTGGCCGCCTTCCTTTGCGCCCATCTTGCTTACCTGCGCGGCTATTGCGGCATTACCCTGCGCCCCGCCCTGCCCGCACTGATCTTCAGCGCAATCACTGGCATCGCGCTGCTCGGCGTACTGGCCAACAACGGCCTCGGCCCGTTGCTGATCCCGGTAGCACTCTACGCCCTGGCCATCAGCGCCATGCTCTGGCGCGCACTGGCCTGCGGGGGAGTGGCAGCACTGGGTGCCGGCCTGTTCGTGTTCTCCGACAGCCTGATCGGCATCGACCGCTTCATCAGCCCGTTCGCCGCCGCACCGTACCTGATCATCCTCGCCTACTGGCTCGGCCAATGGGCCATCGTTTCATCAGTCGGTCATCGCTCAACCGATAAAGTATTGACCCAGAGCGGTGCGCGCAGGACCGAGAGCTGCTAGAACAAGGGTTTTTTGCAATTGCAAGTAGGGGGAATCGCCAGATGAACTTTACAAGGCGCAGAACAGCGAAATTCGAGCGCAGCAGTTCAAATGATATTAATTATCATTACAGGGTTTGCAATTCGTTACCCGCTGCAAGAAACATAATTAACAAAACCGCGCGTAATGCCCGAATTTCAAGGCTCTCAGCCAGTTACGAACGGTTTTTGTACTTAATCCTACGAATAAATTTGCGACAGAAATTTTACTTGCACCAGGTTTACCCATAAAATCAGCGCGATTGATCCGGCTGCGACATTTGGTCACTGCATGTGCGACGCCAAGTCGCCGCTCTACACTTATTTCAGACTGCAGAGCTGGGTCTCTGTATAAGGATTTCTAGCATGTCCGATTCGGCAGGACTCATCGCCCACAACTGGGGCTTTGCCATCTTCCTCCTGGGTGTCGTCGGCCTGTGCGCCTTCATGCTCGGCCTGTCCAGCCTGCTCGGTAGCAAGGCCTGGGGCCGCGCCAAGAACGAACCCTTCGAATCCGGCATGCTGCCCGTCGGCAGCGCTCGCCTGCGCCTGTCCGCCAAATTCTATCTGGTCGCGATGCTGTTCGTGATCTTCGATATCGAAGCCCTCTTTCTCTTTGCATGGTCTGTGTCCGTCCGCGAAAGCGGCTGGACCGGATTCGTCGAAGCACTCGTTTTCATAGCAATTCTGTTGGCAGGTCTTGTCTACCTATGGCGCGTCGGGGCACTTGATTGGGCTCCCGAAGGTCGCCGCAAGCGGCAAGCGAAGCTGAAACAATGAGGCTTTGGCATGCAATACAATCTCACCAGAATCGATCCGGATGCGCCCAACGAGCAGTACCCGGTCGGTGAACGGGAAACCGTCACCGATCAACTGCTGGAGGACCAGGTCCACAAGAACATCTTCATGGGCAAACTTGAAGATGTGCTGCGTGGCGCGGTCAACTGGGGCCGCAAGAACTCCCTCTGGCCGTACAACTTCGGCCTGTCCTGCTGCTACGTGGAAATGACCACGGCCTTCACGGCACCCCACGACATCGCCCGCTTCGGCGCCGAAGTCATCCGGGCCTCGCCGCGTCAGGCCGACTTCATGGTCATTGCCGGTACCTGCTTCGTGAAGATGGCGCCGATCATCCAGCGCCTCTACGAGCAGATGCTCGAGCCGAAATGGGTCATTTCCATGGGTTCGTGCGCCAACTCCGGTGGCATGTACGACATCTACTCGGTCGTTCAGGGGGTCGACAAGTTCCTCCCCGTGGACGTCTATGTGCCTGGCTGCCCGCCACGCCCTGAGGCTTTCCTGCAAGGCTTGATGCTGCTGCAGGAGTCGATCGGCCAAGAACGACGCCCGCTTTCCTGGGTTGTTGGTGATCAAGGTATTTACCGTGCCGAGATGCCAGCCCAGAAAGACCTGCGTCGTGAGCAGCGCATTGCAGTAACCAACCTGCGCAGCCCCGACGAAGTCTGATCCAGCGACCTGCCGCCCGCTCCCGAAGGAGCCGGCGGCCTGGCTTCATTCTTAACGTTGACCCAAAGCGACCGAGACCATGACAGCGGACAACGCTATTTTCATTCCGCCCTACAAGGCTGACGACCAGGATGTGGTCGTCGAACTGAACAACCGTTTTGGCGCCGACGCATTCGTCGCCCAGGAAACCCGCACCGGCATGCCCGTGCTGTGGGTAAAACGCGCCCAGCTCAAAGAGGTGCTCAGCTTCCTGCGCGGCGTCGCCAAGCCTTACAGCATGCTGTACGACCTGCATGGCGTCGACGAGCGCCTGCGCACCCAGCGCCGTGGCCTGCCAGCCGCCGATTTCAGCGTGTTCTACCACCTGTTGTCGATCGAGCGTAACAGCGATGTGATGATCAAGGTGTCGCTCAGCGAAGGCGACCTGAACCTGCCGACCGTGACGGGCATCTGGCCAAACGCCAACTGGTACGAGCGCGAAGTCTGGGACATGTTCGGCATCGACTTTGCCGGCCACCCGCACCTCAGCCGCATCATGATGCCGCCGACCTGGGAAGGTCACCCGCTGCGCAAGGACTACCCTGCTCGTGCGACCGAGTTCGACCCCTACAGCCTGACCCTGGCCAAGCAGCAGCTTGAAGAGGAATCGGCACGCTTCAACCCGGAAGCCTGGGGCATGAAGCGCCAGGGCGCCAACGAGGACTACATGTTCCTCAACCTCGGCCCCAACCACCCTTCGGCGCACGGTGCGTTCCGTATCGTCCTGCAGCTGGACGGTGAAGAAATCGTCGACTGCGTACCGGACATCGGCTACCACCACCGTGGCGCCGAAAAAATGGCCGAGCGCCAGTCCTGGCACAGCTTCATCCCCTACACCGACCGTATCGATTACCTCGGCGGGGTGATGAACAACCTGCCGTACGTGCTTGCGGTAGAGAAGCTGGCCGGCATCAAGGTGCCGCAGAAGGTCGACGTGATTCGCATCATGCTGGCCGAGTTCTTCCGCATCACCAGCCACCTGCTGTTCCTGGGTACCTACATCCAGGACGTCGGCGCCATGACCCCGGTGTTCTTCACCTTCACCGACCGCCAGCGCGCCTACACCGTGATCGAAGCGATCACCGGTTTCCGCCTGCACCCGGCCTGGTACCGCATCGGTGGCGTCGCCCACGACCTGCCACGTGGCTGGGACAAGCTGGTCAAGGACTTTGTCGAGTGGCTGCCCAAGCGCCTCGACGAATACACCAAGGCCGCCCTGCAAAACAGCATCCTCAAGGGCCGTACCATCGGCGTTGCCGCGTACAACACCAAGGAAGCGCTGGAATGGGGCACCACCGGTGCCGGCTTGCGTGCCACCGGTTGCAACTTCGACCTGCGTAAAGCCCGTCCTTACTCCGGCTACGAAAACTTCGAGTTCGAAGTACCGCTGGCCCACAACGGCGATGCCTACGATCGCTGCATGGTCCGTGTCGAGGAGATGCGTCAGAGTATCCGCATCATCGACCAGTGCCTGCGCAACATGCCGGAAGGCCCGTACAAGGCGGATCACCCGCTGACCACGCCGCCGCCGAAAGAGCGCACCCTGCAGCACATCGAAACCCTGATCACGCACTTCCTGCAAGTCTCGTGGGGCCCGGTCATGCCGGCCAACGAGTCGTTCCAGATGATCGAAGCGACCAAGGGCATCAACAGTTACTACCTGACGAGCGATGGCGGCACCATGAGCTACCGCACCCGGATCCGCACCCCGAGCTACCCGCACCTGCAGCAGATCCCTTCGGTGATCAAAGGCAGCATGGTTGCCGACCTCATTGCGTACCTGGGCAGTATCGACTTCGTTATGGCTGACGTGGACCGCTAAGCATGAACAGCACGCTTATCCAGACAGACCGTTTCGCCCTGAGCGAAACCGAGCGCTCGGCCATCGAGCACGAAATGCATCACTACGAGGACCCGCGCGCGGCGTCCATCGAAGCCCTGAAGATCGTCCAGAAGGAGCGTGGCTGGGTGCCGGACGGCGCCATTCACGCCATCGGCGAAGTGCTGGGCATTCCGGCCAGCGACGTCGAGGGTGTCGCCACCTTCTACAGCCAGATCTTCCGCCAACCGGTCGGCCGCCACATCATCCGCGTGTGCGACAGCATGGTCTGCTACATCGGCGGCCATGAGTCGGTGGTCAGCCAGATCCAGAGCGAGCTGGGCATCGGCCTCGGCCAGACCACTGCCGACGGCCGTTTCACCCTGCTGCCCGTGTGCTGCCTGGGCAACTGCGACAAGGCTCCGGCACTGATGATCGACGACGACACCTTCGGTGACGTGCAGCCGGCTGGCGTTTCCAAACTGCTGGAGGGTTACGTATGACCATTACTTCCTTCGGCCCGGCCAACCGCATCGCGCGCTCGGCCGAAACCCACCCGCTGACCTGGCGCCTGCGTGACGACGGCGAGCCGGTCTGGCTGGCCGAGTACGAATCGAAGAACGGCTACGCCGCAGCCCGCAAGGCGCTGGCGCAAATGTCCGCCGACGACATCGTGCAGAGCGTCAAGGACTCCGGCCTCAAAGGCCGTGGCGGTGCAGGTTTCCCCACTGGCGTGAAGTGGGGCCTGATGCCCAAAGACGAATCCATGAACATCCGCTACCTGCTGTGCAACGCGGACGAAATGGAGCCGAACACCTGGAAGGACCGCATGCTGATGGAGCAACAGCCCCATCTGCTGGTCGAGGGCATGCTGATCAGCGCCCGCGCCCTGAAGGCCTACCGCGGCTACATCTTCCTGCGTGGCGAGTACACCACCGCAGCGAAAAACCTCAACCGTGCCATCGATGAAGCCAAGGCCGCCGGCCTGCTGGGCAAGAACATCCTGGGCAGCGGTTTCGATTTCGAGCTGTTCGTGCACACCGGTGCAGGCCGCTACATCTGCGGTGAAGAAACCGCGCTGATCAACTCGCTGGAAGGCCGCCGCGCCAACCCGCGCTCCAAGCCGCCCTTCCCTGCCGCCGTTGGCGTGTGGGGCAAGCCGACGTGCGTGAACAACGTCGAGACCCTGTGCAACGTCCCGGCCATCGTCGCCAACGGCAACGACTGGTACAAGTCGCTGGCCCGCGAAGGCAGCGAGGACCACGGCACCAAGCTGATGGGCTTCTCCGGCAAGGTGAAGAACCCAGGCCTGTGGGAACTGCCATTTGGCGTTACCGCCCGCGAATTGTTCGAAGACTACGCCGGTGGCATGCGCGATGGCTTCAAGCTCAAGTGCTGGCAGCCAGGCGGCGCCGGTACCGGCTTCCTGCTGCCTGAGCACCTCGATGCGCAAATGTACGCCGGTGGCATCGCCAAGGTCGGCACCCGTATGGGTACTGGCCTGGCCATGGCGGTCGACGACAGCATCAACATGGTGTCGCTGCTGCGCAACATGGAAGAGTTCTTTGCCCGCGAATCGTGCGGCTGGTGCACCCCATGCCGTGACGGCCTGCCGTGGAGCGTGAAGATGCTGCGCGCGCTGGAAAACGGCCAAGGCCGCGCCGAGGACATCGAGACGCTGCTGGGGCTGGTCAACTTCCTCGGCCCGGGCCGTACCTTCTGTGCTCACGCACCGGGTGCCGTCGAGCCGCTGGGCAGTGCCATCAAATACTTCCGCTCGGAGTTCGAGGCCGGCGTGGCGCCAGAAAGCGCTGCCACCCTGCGCCCCGACCTGGCGAAGCCGATCGTGGTCGGCGCATAACAAGATGATTAGGCGGGTGGTCCGTGCCACTCGCCAGCTTACCGGCAGGCCCGAGCAATCGAGGCGTGTCGCAAGCTCACCGATTTCCATTAGCCACGCCCGCTCACGCGGGCCAACGAAGAACTTTGAACAATGGCCACTATCCACGTAGACGGCAAAGCGCTCGAAGTCAACGGTGCAGACAACCTGTTACAGGCATGTCTGTCGCTCGGCCTCGACATCCCTTATTTCTGCTGGCACCCGGCGCTTGGTAGCGTTGGCGCCTGCCGGCAATGCGCAGTCAAGCAGTACACCGACGAGAACGACACCCGTGGTCGTATCGTCATGTCCTGCATGACCCCTGCTTCCGACGGCACCTGGATTTCCATCGACGATGAAGAGTCGAAGGCGTTCCGCGCCAGCGTCGTCGAATGGCTGATGACCAACCACCCGCACGACTGCCCGGTGTGCGAGGAAGGCGGTCACTGCCACCTGCAGGACATGACGGTAATGACCGGCCACAACGAGCGCCGCTACCGTTTCACCAAGCGTACCCACCAGAACCAGGACCTCGGCCCGTTCATCGCCCATGAGATGAACCGCTGCATCGCCTGCTACCGCTGCGTGCGCTATTACAAGGACTACGCCGGTGGTACCGACCTGGGCGTCTACGGCGCCCACGACAACGTGTACTTCGGCCGCGTCGAAGACGGTGTGCTGGAAAGCGAGTTCTCCGGCAACCTGACCGAGGTCTGCCCGACCGGCGTATTCACCGACAAGACCCACTCCGAACGCTACAACCGCAAGTGGGACATGCAGTTCGCCCCAAGCATCTGCCATGGCTGCTCCAGCGGCTGCAACATCAGCCCGGGTGAGCGCTACGGCGAACTACGCCGTATCGAAAACCGCTTCAACGGTTCGGTCAACCAGTACTTCCTGTGCGACCGCGGCCGCTTCGGCTACGGCTACGTCAACCGCAAGGACCGCCCACGCCAGCCACAACTGGCCGACGGCACCAAGCTGGGCCTGGACGCCGCCCTGGACAAGGCCGCCGACCTGCTACGCGGCCGTACCATCGTCGGTATCGGCTCGCCACGCGCCAGCCTCGAAAGCAACTACGGCCTGCGTGAGCTGGTCGGCGCCGAGTACTTCTACTCGGGCATGGAAGCTGGCGAACTGGCCCGCGTACGCCTGGCCCTGAACGTGCTGAACAACAGCCCGCTGCCCGTGCCGACCCTGCGCGACATCGAAGACCACGACGCCGTGTTCGTGCTCGGTGAAGACCTGACCCAGACCGCTGCCCGCGTCGCCCTGGCCGTGCGCCAGGCCACCAAAGGCAAGGCCGAGGCCATGGCCGAAGCCATGAAAGTGCAGCCTTGGCTCGACGCTGCCGTGAAGAACATTGGCCAGCACGCGCTGTACCCGCTGTTCATCGCATCCCTGGCTGAAACCAAGCTGGACGACGTCGCCGAAGAGTGCGTACACGCCGCGCCGGCCGACCTGGCCCGCATCGGTTTCGCCGTGGCCCACGCCATCGACCCGAGCGCCCCTGCCGTCGCCGGCCTGGACGACGAAGCCCAGGCCCTGGCCCAGCGCATCGCCGACGCCCTGGTCGCCGCCAAGCGCCCACTGGTCGTAGCCGGTACTTCGCTGGCCGACCCGGCGCTGATCGAAGCGGCTGCCAACATCGCCAAGGCCCTGAAGCTGCGCGAGAAAAACGGCTCGCTGAGCCTGGTGGTGCCTGAGGCCAACAGCCTCGGCCTGGCCATGCTCGGTGGCGAGTCGGTCGATGCCGCCCTAGACGCGGTCATCAGCGGCAAAGCCGATGCCATCGTGGTGCTGGAAAACGACCTGTACGCCCGCGTACCGGCCGCCAAGGTCGATGCTGCCCTGGCTGCGGCCAAGGTGGTGATCGTTGCCGACCACTCCAAAACCGCCACCGTCGACCGCGCCCACCTGGTGCTGCCGGCCGCCTCGTTCGCCGAAGGCGACGGTACCCTGGTCAGCCAGGAAGGCCGTGCCCAGCGCTTCTTCCAGGTGTTCGACCCGCAGTACCTGGACAGCAGCATCCAGATCCACGAAGGCTGGCGCTGGATGCACGCCCTGCGTGCCACCCTGCTGAACAAGCCGGTCGACTGGACCCAGCTGGACCACGTCACCAGCGCCTGCGCCGAAGCCGCTCCGCAACTGGCTGGCATCGTCAACGCCGCGCCGAGCGCTGCGTTCCGCATCAAGGGCATGAAGCTGGCCCGTGAGCCGCTGCGCTACTCCGGCCGTACCGCCATGCGTGCCAACATCAGTGTGCACGAGCCGCGCACCCCGCAAGACAAGGACACCGCGTTCGCCTTCTCCATGGAAGGCTACTCGGGTTCGGCCGAACCGCGCCAGCAGGTGCCATTCGCCTGGTCGCCGGGCTGGAACTCCCCACAAGCCTGGAACAAGTTTCAGGACGAGGTCGGTGGCCACCTGCGTGCCGGTGACCCAGGCGTACGCCTGATCGAATCGCAAGGCGACCGCCTGAACTGGTTCAACGCCATTCCGGGGGCCTTCAACCCGGCCCGTGGCACCTGGACTGCCGTGCCGTTCTTCCACCTGTTCGGCAGCGAAGAAAGCTCCTCGCGCGCCGCCCCGGTTCAAGAACGCATCCCGGCTGCCTACGTGGCCCTAGCCAAGTCCGAAGCCGACCGCCTGGGCGTCAACGACGGCGCCCTGCTGAGCCTGAACGTCGCCGGTGTGGCCCTGCGCCTGCCGCTGCGTATCAATGAAGAGCTGGGCGCTGGCCTGGTCGCGCTGCCGAAAGGCCTGGCTGGCATTCCGCCTGCCATCTTCGGTGCATCCGTCGAAGGTCTGCAGGAGGCAGCACAATGAGCTGGTTCACCCCCGAAGTGATCGATGTGATCCTCACCGTGCTGCGGGCCATCGTGGTCCTGCTGGCGGTGGTGGTCTGCGGTGCGCTGCTCAGCTTCGTCGAGCGCCGCCTGCTGGGCTGGTGGCAGGACCGTTACGGTCCGAACCGCGTCGGCCCGTTCGGCATGTTCCAGATCGCTGCCGACATGCTGAAGATGTTCTTCAAGGAAGACTGGAACCCACCCTTCGTCGATCGCGTGATCTTCACCCTGGCACCGGTAGTGGCCATGAGCGCCCTGCTGATCGCCTTCGTGGTCATCCCGATCACCCCGACCTGGGGCGTTGCCGACCTGAACATCGGCCTGCTGTTCTTCTTCGCCATGGCCGGCCTGTCGGTCTACGCGGTGCTGTTCGCCGGCTGGTCGTCGAACAACAAGTACGCCCTGCTGGGCAGCTTGCGTGCTTCGGCACAGACCGTGTCGTACGAAGTGTTCCTGGGCCTGGCGCTGATGGGCGTGGTGGTGCAGGTGGGTTCGTTCAACATGCGCGACATCGTTGAGTACCAGGCGCAGAACCTGTGGTTCATCATTCCGCAGTTCTTCGGCTTCTGCACCTTCTTCATCGCTGGCGTCGCCGTGACTCACCGTCACCCGTTCGACCAGCCGGAAGCAGAACAGGAACTGGCCGACGGCTACCACATCGAGTATGCCGGCATGAAGTGGGGCATGTTCTTCGTCGGTGAGTACATCGGCATCATCCTCATCTCGGCGCTGCTGGTAACCCTGTTCTTCGGCGGCTGGCACGGCCCGTTCGGCATCCTGCCGCAACTGTCGTTCCTGTGGTTCGCCCTGAAGACCGCGTTCTTCATCATGCTGTTCATCCTGCTGCGCGCCTCGATCCCGCGCCCACGCTATGACCAGGTGATGGACTTCAGCTGGAAGTTCTGCCTGCCGCTGACCCTGATCAATTTGCTGGTGACCGCTGCGATCGTGCTCTACAACACGCCAGCCGTCGCGGCCCAGTGAGGATTTGACCCATGTTCAAGTATATCGGCGACATCGTTAAGGGCACCGGCACCCAGCTGCGCAGCCTGGCAATGGTGTTCTCCCACGGGTTCCGCAAGCGCGACACCCTGCAATACCCCGAAGAACCCGTGTACCTGCCGCCGCGCTACCGCGGCCGCATCGTCCTCACCCGCGACCCCGATGGCGAGGAGCGCTGCGTAGCGTGCAACCTCTGCGCGGTGGCCTGCCCGGTGGGCTGCATTTCGCTGCAGAAGGCCGAGACAGAGGACGGCCGCTGGTACCCGGAGTTCTTCCGCATCAACTTCTCGCGTTGCATTTTCTGCGGCCTGTGTGAAGAAGCGTGCCCGACCACCGCGATCCAGCTGACTCCGGATTTCGAAATGGCCGAGTTCAAGCGTCAGGACCTGGTGTACGAGAAAGAAGATCTGCTGATCTCCGGCCCCGGCAAGAACCCTGACTACAACTTCTACCGTGTTGCGGGTATGGCAATCGCTGGCAAGCCGAAGGGCTCTGCACAGAACGAAGCCGAGCCGATCAACGTGAAGAGCTTGCTCCCATAAGGACAGAAAGATGGAATTCGCTTTCTACTTCGCATCCGGGATCGCCGTGGTCTCCACCCTTCGGGTGGTAACTGGCACCAACCCCGTGCACGCCTTGCTTTACCTGATCATTTCGCTGATTTCCGTGGCCATGATCTTCTTCGCCCTGGGTGCGCCGTTTGCCGGCGCCCTGGAAGTGATCGCCTACGCCGGCGCCATCATGGTGCTGTTCGTGTTCGTGGTGATGATGCTCAACCTCGGGCCGGCTTCGGTCGCCCAGGAACGGGGCTGGCTCAAGCCCGGTATCTGGGCAGGGCCAGTGATCCTCGGCACCCTGCTGCTGGCGGAACTGCTGTACGTCCTGTTCGTCGCCCCGAGCGGCGCCGGCATCAGCGGTACCACCGTGGGCCCGAAAGCCGTGGGCATCAGCCTGTTCGGCCCGTACCTGCTGGTGGTCGAACTGGCGTCGATGCTGCTGCTGGCTGCAGCCGTCACCGCCTTCCACCTGGGCCGCAACGAGGCGAAGGAGTAAATCATGGGTGCTATCCCTCTCGAGCATGGGCTGGCGGTCGCCGGCATCCTGTTCTGCTTAGGTCTGGTTGGCCTGATGGTCCGCCGCAACATCCTCTTCGTGCTCATGAGCCTGGAAGTCATGATGAACGCCTCTGCCCTGGCGTTCGTCGTCGCCGGTGCCCGTTGGGTCCAGCCCGACGGTCAGGTGATGTTCATTCTGGTGATCAGCCTGGCAGCCGCCGAGGCCAGCATTGGCCTGGCCATCCTGCTGCAGCTGTATCGCCGCTTCCACACTCTCGACATCGATGCTGCCAGTGAGATGCGCGGATGAAACTTCTCTTCCTGACTTTCGTCTTTCCCCTCATCGGCTTCCTGCTGCTGTCGTTCTCGCGCGGACGGTTCTCGGAGAACCTGTCCGCCCTGATCGGCGTCGGCTCGGTAGGCCTGTCGGCCGCCACGGCCGCCTACGTCATCTGGCAGTTCAACGTCGCCCCGCCTGAGGGCGGCGCGTACAGCCAGCTGCTGTGGCAGTGGATGTCGGTGGACGGCTTCGCGCCGAACTTCACCCTGTACCTGGACGGCCTGTCGGTCACCATGCTCGGCGTGGTGACCGGTGTCGGCTTCCTGATCCACCTGTTCGCATCCTGGTACATGCGTGGCGAAGCCGGCTACTCGCGCTTCTTCTCGTACACCAACCTGTTCATCGCCAGCATGCTGTTCCTGATCCTTGGCGATAACCTGCTGTTCATCTACTTCGGCTGGGAAGGCGTGGGCCTGTGCTCGTACCTGTTGATCGGTTTCTACTACAGCAACCGCAACAACGGTAACGCGGCACTCAAGGCATTCATCGTCACCCGTATCGGCGACGTGTTCATGGCCATCGGCCTGTTCATCCTGTTCGCCCAGCTGGGCACCCTGAACGTGCAGGAACTGCTGGTGTTGGCACCGCAGAAGTTCCAGGCTGGCGACACCTGGATGGTGCTGGCCACGCTGATGCTGCTGGGTGGTGCGGTCGGTAAATCGGCGCAGCTGCCATTGCAGACCTGGCTGGCCGACGCCATGGCGGGCCCGACTCCGGTTTCGGCACTGATCCACGCCGCAACCATGGTGACCGCGGGCGTGTACCTGATCGCCCGTACCAACGGCCTGTTCCTGCTGGCGCCGGAAATCCTGCACCTTGTAGGTGTGGTCGGTGGCGTGACCCTGGTACTGGCAGGCTTCGCTGCGCTGGTACAGACCGATATCAAGCGTATCCTCGCCTACTCGACCATGAGCCAGATCGGCTACATGTTCCTGGCCCTGGGCGTGGGTGCCTGGGACGCGGCGATCTTCCACCTGATGACCCACGCCTTCTTCAAGGCCCTGCTGTTCCTTGCCTCCGGTGCGGTGATCGTTGCCTGCCACCACGAGCAGAACATCTTCAAGATGGGCGGCCTGTGGAAGAAACTGCCGCTGGCCTACGCCAGCTTCGTGGTCGGTGGTGCGGCACTGGCGGCCCTGCCGATCGTGACCGTAGGCTTCTACTCCAAGGACGAGATCCTCTGGGAAGCCTTCGCCAGCGGCAACACCGGCCTGCTGTATGCCGGCCTGGTAGGCGCGTTCATGACCTCGCTGTACACCTTCCGCCTGATCTTCATCGCCTTCCACGGCGAAGCCAAGACCGAAGCCCACGCTGGCCACGGCATCAGCCACTGGCTGCCGCTGGGCGTGCTGATCGTGCTGTCGACTTTCGTCGGCGCCTGGATCACCCCGCCGCTGGCCGGTGTGCTGCCGGAAAGCGCCGGCCATGCCGGTGGCGAAGCCAAGCACGCGCTGGAGATCACCTCGGGTGCCATCGCCATCGCCGGTATCCTGCTGGCCGCCCTGCTGTTCCTGGGCAAGCGCCGCTTCGTCAGCGCCGTCGCCAACAGTGGCATCGGTCGCGTCCTGTCGGCCTGGTGGTTCGCTGCCTGGGGCTTCGACTGGATCTACGACAAGCTTTTCGTCAAACCGTACCTGCTGATCAGCCACATCCTGCGCAAGGACCCGGTTGACCGCACCATCGGCCTGATTCCTCGGATGGCGCGTGGTGGCCACGTGGCCATGAGCAAGACCGAGACTGGCCAACTGCGCTGGTACACCGCCTCTATCGCCGTGGGTGCCGTGCTGGTGCTCGGTGCCGTGGTAGTGGCTGCGGTATGACTATGAATCTTGCGACTTTGCCAAAGGAAACCAACCCGTCATGATTTTGCCTTGGCTGATCCTGATCCCCTTCATCGGCGGCTTCCTCTGCTGGCTGGGTGAGCGCTTCGGCGCCACCCTGCCGCGCTGGATCGCGCTGCTTACCATGTCCCTGCTGCTTGGCATCGGCCTGTGGCTGTGGGGTACCGGCGACTACACCCTTGCTCCCGCACCGGGCGCCGAACCGGCCTGGGCACTCGAATACAAAGTCGAGTGGATCAAGCGTTTCGGCATCAGCATCCACCTGGCCCTGGACGGCCTGTCGCTGCTGATGATCCTGCTCACCGGCCTGCTCGGTGTGCTGTCGGTACTGTGTTCCTGGAAAGAGATCCAGCGCCACGTCGGCTTCTTCCACCTCAACCTGATGTGGATCCTCGGCGGCGTGGTCGGTGTGTTCCTGGCCCTGGACCTGTTCCTGTTCTTCTTCTTCTGGGAAATGATGCTGGTGCCGATGTACTTCCTCATCGCGCTCTGGGGTCACAGCTCGGCAGACGGCAAGAAGACCCGGATCTACGCGGCGACCAAGTTCTTCATCTTCACCCAGGCCAGCGGCCTGATCATGCTGGTGGCGATCCTGGGCCTGGTGCTGGTCAACTACAACACCACTGGCGTGCTCACCTTCAACTACAGCGACCTGCTCAAGGCCGAGTTGCCAGCCGGTATCGAGTACGTGCTGATGCTGGGCTTCTTCATCGCCTTCGCGGTGAAGCTGCCGGTGGTGCCGTTCCACTCCTGGCTGCCTGACGCTCACGCCCAGGCACCGACCGCAGGCTCGGTGGACCTGGCGGGTATCTTGCTGAAGACCGCGGCCTACGGCCTGCTGCGCTTCGCTCTGCCGCTGTTCCCGAACGCCTCGGCCGAGTTCGCGCCGATCGCCATGACCCTGGGCCTGATCGGTATCTTCTACGGTGCCTTCCTGGCCTTCGCACAAACCGACATCAAGCGCCTGATCGCCTTCTCCAGCGTCTCGCACATGGGCTTCGTGCTGATCGGTATCTACTCCGGCAGCCAGCAGGCCCTGCAAGGTGCGGTGATCCAGATGCTGGCCCACGGCCTGTCGGCTGCGGCGCTGTTCATCCTGTCCGGCCAGCTGTACGAGCGCCTGCACACCCGTGACATGCGTCAGATGGGTGGCCTGTGGCACCGCATCGCCTACCTGCCGGCCATCAGCCTGTTCTTCGCAGCGGCATCGCTGGGCCTGCCAGGCACCGGCAACTTCGTCGGCGAGTTCCTGATCCTGATCGGCAGCTTCGTGCATGTACCGTGGATCACCGTGATTGCCACCACCGGCCTGGTGTTCGGTTCGGTGTACTCGCTGATCATGATCCACCGCGCCTACTTCGGCCCGGCCAAGACCGACACCGTGCTGGCCGGCATGGACGGTCGCGAACTGATCATGGTTCTGGGTCTGGCGGTATTGCTGATCCTGCTGGGCGTGTATCCGCAGCCGTTCCTCGACACCTCTGCCGCCACCATGAGTGGTGTGCAGCAGTGGCTCGGATCCGCTTTCACTCAACTCGCTTCGGCCCGGTAAGAGCGCTATGGAATTCACCACTCAACACTTCATCGCATTGGCGCCGATGCTGATCACCACCATCACCACGGTGGTGGTGATGCTGGCGATCGCCTGGAAGCGCAACCACTCGCAGACCTTCCTGCTGTCCACCGTGGGCCTGAACCTGGCCCTGCTGTCGCTCCTGCCGGCGCTGAAGGTCGCGCCGCTGGCGGTCACATCGCTGATCACCATCGACAAGTTCGCCTGCCTGTACATGGCGATCATCCTCGTGGCGACGCTGGCCTGCGTCACCCTCGCCCACGCCTACCTCGGCGAGGGCGCCAAGGGTTTCCCGGGCAACCGTGAAGAACTGTACCTGTTGCTGCTGATGTCGGCCCTCGGTGGCCTGGTGCTGGTCAGCGCCAACCACCTAGCCGGCCTGTTCATCGGCCTGGAGCTGTTGTCGGTACCGGTCTACGGCCTGGTGGCGTATGCCTTCTTCAACAAGCGATCGCTGGAAGCTGGCATCAAGTACATGGTGCTGTCGGCCGCAGGCTCGGCTTTCCTGCTGTTCGGCATGGCCCTGCTGTACGCCGACGCCGGCAGCCTGAGCTTCGACCAGATCGGCAAGGCCCTGGCTACCACCAGCATGCCAAGCCTGGTGGCCCAGCTGGGCCTGGGCATGATGCTGGTTGGCCTGGCCTTCAAGCTGTCGCTGGTACCGTTCCATCTGTGGACCCCGGACGTGTACGAAGGCGCTCCGGCGCCGGTCGCCGCGTTCCTGGCAACCGCCAGCAAGGTGGCAGTATTCGCCGTTGTCGTACGCCTGTTCATGCTCTCCCCTGCTGCCAGCAGCGGCGTGCTCAGCACCGTATTGGCGGTGATTGCCGTAGCCTCGATCCTGATTGGTAACCTGCTGGCGCTGACCCAGAGCAACCTCAAGCGTCTGCTGGGTTACTCGTCCATCGCCCACTTCGGTTACCTGGTCATCGCGTTGGTCGCCAGCAAGGGCCTGGCCCTGGAAGCCATGGGCGTTTACCTGGTCACCTACGTGATCACCAGCCTGGGCGCCTTCGGCGTCATCACCCTCATGTCCTCGCCATACGGCGGCCGTGACGCCGATGCCCTGTACGAGTACCGCGGCCTGTTCTGGCGCCGCCCGTACCTGACAGCGGTACTGACCGTGATGATGCTGTCGCTGGCGGGTATCCCGCTGACCGCCGGCTTCATCGGCAAGTTCTACATCATCGCTACCGGCGTCGAATCGCACCTGTGGTGGTTGGTCGGTGCGCTGGTGATCGGTAGCGCCATCGGCGTGTACTACTACCTGCGCGTCATGGTTACCCTGTACCTGGTCGAGCCGAACCTGCGTCGTCACGACGCCCCGCTCAAGTGGGAACAGCGCACCGGCGGTGTCATGCTGCTGGCTATCGCCATTCTCGCTTTCGTACTGGGTGTGTACCCGCAGCCCCTGCTGGAGATGGTTCAGCAAGCGGGCCTGCAACTGATCGGTTGATCACCCCGGCAGCCCCGGTAACAGAAAACACCCCGCCTAGGCGGGGTGTTTTTTTATCTGCACGTTTTGCTACCTGCGCCCACGGGTGCCTCACTCACTCGGACTGCCCTGGCCTGCGCCCGGCAAGGCGGCCTTGCGCAAATCACCATTGGCCGAAGGCAGGTACACTTCCGGGTTGGGCATGCCGCTGGGGGAGAGTTCATGGGTCATTTCGAATTCGGCGCGCACTGACCAGCCACACGCCTCGGTGGTGCATTGCAAATAAGCGATTCGCAGGAAAATATGGCGCCCTTCGCTAGTACGTATGCGCATCCGGCTGTGGCAATGCGGGCAAACCAGCTTGTAAGTACTCACGGCAAGTACCTGCTAGCATTGTCCAGGCTAGCCTGTGTGTCAGTATTGGCTGCAACTGTGGGTGTATTCTTCAATTTGATGGTTCTCATTGCAGAAGTGCTCCTTAAAACGCAGGGCTGTATTCATAACGAGTAGTTTAAGCCCATGGAATATCATTAAACCAGTCATGGATATTTGTTATGAGTACTCACATACTTGCTGAGGTGCTCACGCGCCTTAAGCTTCTTACTGGCGCAAACACTGATGCCGAGCTGTCACGTGCACTGTCGGTCAGCCCGCAAACGCTGAGCAGCTGGAAGGTTCGCGAAAGCATTCCTTACTCACTTTGCATAGATATCGCCAAAAAGCATGCATGCTCACTGGACTGGCTATTGCTGGGCCAAGCCGAGCACAACGCCGCCCCAAGTGATGTGGGTTGGGAGTGCGACATGCTCGAACGGCTGCGCACGCTCTCGCACAGCGATCGCCAGGCCATCCTGCTGTTCATCAAGGACAAACAGCGCATCCAGCAGTTGGAACAGCAACTGAGCGAGCTCGGCGGCGCAACCAGTGGCTAACCCCGACGGCGCCAGCGCTGGATGAGTTCGCGTGGGTCGAGTGTATCCAGCCAGACCATGACCTTGAGGCTGATGGGGATCACCACCACAGCGGCCACGAATGCCGCCATGCCCCGGGTCAGCAAAGGCACCAATGACGAAACCAGTGGCTCGAACAAATGGCCCACGCCCACGGTCACGAATAGCAGCAGGAGTTTCTTGGCCAGTGTCAGGCGCCTGGCCTCACTGGTGATCAATCGATCGCGTGCCGCGCTCACCAACAATGCTCCCAGCAGCGCGGCGAACAGCACATCGCCATCAACCCCCAGGAACGTCACCAATGCCGGGGCCAGGTGGTCGAAAACAGATCGCTCAGGCATGGACTTGCCCTCCGCGCGGAACAGGCAGGCAGGCGGTTGACCCCAGGCTATACATGACCGCCGCTTCGACAAAACGGATGTAGCACACCCGCAAGGCACGCCCATGATCATGCCCGGCCACATCCTCGAGCCGCTTGTAGCCCCGCTCTCGCAGCACTGACCGCCAGCGGGCGAATTCCCTTGCTGCCTCGATGGCTGCGCAGCGCGCGGCCACTTCCAAAGCCGCGTCACTGACAGACCGCGGCAGTTGCAGGTGCTCACGCAACCTGCCCAGATCCACCCGCGGCCAGAACGGGTCATGGCAATCGGCAAAGCGCGGTAGCCGAGGATCGTTGCTCATGCGCTACCCCCTTACTGCTCGGCCAGCATGCCGTAGCGAATGGCCTTGATCACAGCGGCCACCCGGGTAGGCACTTCAAATTTGCGCAGGATGTTGGATACGTGAAAATTCACCGTCGACTCCTTGCATTCAAGGATCTGGCCGATCTCCCACGAGCTCTTGCCATAAGCACACCACAACAGCACTTGCTGTTCACGTGGCGTCAGGCGAACCGGGGCGTCCGCCAGGGGTTGCTGCGAGTGTCGAGCGTTGTCAGTCATGTTTGAACTCCACGGGTGATTGAGCGGGGCATTGCTGCCTACCTGCAGTCACCTTACGAAGCACAGGCCACCTGCCTCCACCGCCGTGGTTTGTAAAGAACTTTCGTACAAGACCGTATGACGAAGGATGCGCACGATTTGCTGACTTTCTGCGTGCTCCAAGCCGCATTTCGCTCGTCTCAACGCCGTTGTCCATTCGCCTTTCGCCTGGAGTCGTACAATGCGTTCCGATTTACCCCTCTCATCCTGCCTCGGCCTGCTGGCGGCACTGGCTGCCACCCAGCCCGCCCTGGGGGCATCCGCGGTCGAACTGGGCCGGGTGCTGATCACCGATGAGGAGCAGAACGAGCTGACGGCAGCCGGCGAGCGCCTGCGTGAAATACCGGGAGCCAGCAACCTGGTGGACATGCAGCGCGTGGGGCAAGGCCGAGTGGCCAGCAACCAGGACGTGCTGGCCTACCAGCCAGGGGTGTTCGCCCAATCGGCAGGTAACGATGGCATCAAGCTGTCGATACGCGGCTCGGGCCTCAACCGTGCGCCGGGGGCGCACGGTTCCGGTGTCTACACCATGTTCGACGGCCTGCCGTTGACCGGCCCGGGCGGCACGCCTTACGAACTGTTCGAACCGCTGTGGCTGAGCCGTGCCGAAGTGCTGCGTGGCGCCAATGGCTTTGACCAAGGCTCCCTGGCCTTGGGCGGTGCGATCAACTACGTCACCCACACCGGCTACGACGCGCCTGCACTGCAAGTACGCTACGAAGTCGGTAGCCGCGGCTATCAGCATCGGCACATCAGTTCGGGCCAGGTGCTGGGCAACCTTGACTATTACGTGGCCCTGACCGATTCGGAATATGACGGCTACCAGGCGCACAGCAGCGGCAGCGCCAAGGGCATTGCCGCCAATGCCGGTTACCGCTTCAACCCCAACCTGGAAACCCGCTTCTACCTGCGCTATCGGGAAACTGAAAACGAACTGCCCGGCCGCCTGACCAAGGACCAGATCAAGCACCACCCGCGCGCGGCCAACCCCAACTATCTGGCACGCGACGACAGCCGCCCGCAACCAGGCAGCACCTGGGTGGGCAACAAGACGACCTTCTACCTCGAAGACGAGGCACGCCTGGAAGCCGGCCTGGTCTATCACGACTACCCGATGGACCTGCGCGAAGGCCCCATGCGCCTGAAGGTCGCCTATACCGATGTCAGCGGCACGCTGAACTATTTCCGCCGCGACACACTGTTCGGCCGCGAGAGCAAGACCACCGTCGGTTGGCGTACCACCAAGCACCTGCCCAACAGCGGCGCTTCGCAATTTACCCGCAATGGCGATGTGTTCGGCGAGCGCACCCGAGACTTCACCTACCAGGGCTCGGACACCGTGCTGCATGTTGGCAACGACCTGGAACTGGTCCCCAACCTGTGGCTGAGCACCGGCCTGGCCATGATCTACACGCGCCGCGAAAGTGACGTGACCTACCCCTCTGAAGGCGGCAAGGTGAGCATGCATGACTGGGACTATGCCCCCCGCCTGGGGCTGCGCTACGACATCCGCCCGGACTTGCAGGTGTACGGCAACCTGAGCCGCTCGGTAGAGCCGCCACACCCGTGGTCGCTGATCTGGAGCGCGCCCAGCACAGGCGGCAAGCAGATCCAGCCGATCGAGATGCAGAACCAGACAGCCACCACCCTGGAACTGGGCGCCCGTGGCGACTCGGCGCTCGGCCGCTGGGACCTGGCCTGGTACTACTCGCAAGTACGCCACGAACTGCTGGCCGTTGAGGTAGTGCCGAACTTCACCTCGGAATTCAACGCCAGCGCTACCGTGCACCAAGGCGTGGAAGCCGGCCTCGACAGCACCCTGTGGGAGCGCGCGGGCACTGGCAAGCTGAGCTTGCGCCAGGCCTACACCTTCAGCGACTTCCACTACCGTGATGACGACACGTTTGGCGACAACCGTCTGCCCGGCATCCCCATGCACTACTACCAGGCCGAGCTGCGCTATGACTGGCCGAACGGCTTCTATGCCGGGGTCAATACACAAATGGCCTCGAAGGTGCAGGTGGACTATGCCAATAGCTTCCACGCCGATGAATATGCCTTGCTCGGTGCGCGCGTTGGCTGGGACTCACCGAAACAGGACTGGCAGACCTGGCTGGACCTGCGCAACCTGACCAACCAGCGCTATGCAGCGACCGTGACGCCGGCCTACAACGACGCCGGCAAGGACAATGCCCGTTCGACACCGGGCGAAGGGTTTGGCGTATACGCGGGGGTTTCCTACAGCTTCCGCTGACGGGTGGGCGCGGGTTTACCCGCGAATGCGTCATTGAATTTGCCGACGCATTCGCGGGTAAACCCGCTCCTACACAGGGGCGTTGCACAGCAGGATTAGGGGTTCAGACCGCCCTGTTCAACTTCACCCATGACGCAAACCTGTCGACAAACGCCTGCAAGAACGGTCGCGTCTTGTCGTTGAGCTTGCCCGAATCCTCGAACAAGCTCGCCGCACCGCCAAGGTAAGCCTCGGGCATCTGCATGCAGGGCATGTCGAGAAACACCAGCGACTGGCGCACCGCATGGTTGGCGCCAAAGCCACCAATCGCCCCCGGCGATACACTCACCACCGCCGTCGGCTTGCCGCTCCAGGCACTTTGCCCGTAAGGACGCGAACCCACATCGATGGCATTTTTCAGGCAGCCTGGCACCGAGCGGTTGTATTCCGGGGTGACGAACAACACCGCATCACTGCGGCGGATTTCATCGCGAAAACGCTTCCAGGTTTCCGGCGGTGCCTCGGCCTCGATATCTTCGTTGTACAGCGGCAGGTCGCCAATCTCGACGATCTTCAGCGCAAGGCTGGACGGCGCCAGCTCCGAAAGTGCGCGGGCGACCTTGCGGTTGTAGGACTCCTTGCGCAAGCTGCCCACGACGACTGCTACCGAATACACCTGGCTCATGGCAATTCCAACCTTTGCGGGTTAAATAGACGTTGTAGTTATAGATGACCGTTCTCCGGCGCCTGAGTTTTTTTTCCGCAGGGCGAAAACTTCCACGTCTGTTTCACGGTCTATGCCTTCATACATTTCCTACGTAATTCAGAGGTTTCCACCCAAATGGCAGCAGTAATGGTCGGCCAATTCCACGCCCGTGACGCCGAAGGCCGCATCTACCCCGTGCACGAGTTTCAGGAATCCACCCTGCAACTCGACGGCAGCACGCTGGGCGCCCCCATCACCACCTACCGCCTGGCCATCGGCGACAAGGTCAACCACCTGGGTGAAAACCGTTTCGAACTGGCACGCTCCGGCGTCGAGATCACGCGCATTCCGTGATGCAATCCACCGTGTAGCGGCCCCCTTCGTGCTGCAGGCCGTGCACATCGGCGACAAACCCGGGAAAGCCCTGGTTGAATGCTTGGGCGAATGCCAGGTAATCAAGGATCGAGCGGGTCGCCTCGGTGAACCGCTCACCCGGCATGATCAACGGGATGCCAGGCGGGTACGGCACCAGCATCACCGCCGCCACACGCCCCAGCAGTGCCTCGATCGGTACCGCCTCCACCTCGCCACGCACCATCTTGTCATAGGCCTGGGCCGGGCTGACGGCCACCTCCGGCAAGCGGGTGAACAGCCGCTTCAGCTGCTTGGCCGTGGCATTGGCGCGGTAGCAGTCATGTAACTGGTCGCACAGGTCGCGCAGGCCCATGCCCTGGTAGCGCAAGGCGTCGGCAGCCCCCACACTGGGCAGGCAGCTGCTGAGTGGGGTGTTGCCGTCATAGTGGCGCTTGAACTCCAGCAGCTCGGTGAGCAGGGTGCTCCACTTGCCCTTGGTGATGCCCATGGAAAACAGTACCAGGAAGCTGTACAGGCCCGTTTTTTCCACCACCAGCCCGCGTTCCCAGAGAAACTTGCTGACTACCGCTGCCGGGATACCGCGCGCGCCCAGCACACCGTCTGCGCTCAGGCCCGGCATTACCAAGGTCACCTTCAGCGGGTCGAGCAGCACATAGTCGGTCACCACTTCACCAAACCCATGCCATTGCGCCCCCGGCTGCAGCAGCCAGTCCTGCGCGGCCAGACGGGGGATGCCCTCGGCACTTGGCGGCTGCCAGATGCTGAACCACCAGTCCGCTGCGGCAATGTGCTCACGCAGGTTGGCCAGGGCACGACGAAAACTCAACGCCTCGTCGAACATCTCCTGCAGCAGCGAGCGCCCGGCCGGCCCTTCCATCATGGTCGAAGCCACATCCAGCGAGGCGAGAATGCTGTACTGCGGCGAGGTAGAGATGTGCATCATGAACGCTTCGTTGAAACGGTCCCGGTCCAGCTGCCGCCTGGCCCCGTCCTGCACATGAATCATCGAGGCCTGGCTGAACGCCGCCAGCAGCTTGTGGGTGGAATGGGTACTGAACACCAGCGGGCTGTCTGCCGCGCAGGCGGTGCCCATGGCGTAGCGCCCGGTGAAAAAGTCGTGGAACGCGGCATAGGCAAACCAGACCTCGTCGAAGTGCAGCACCTCGACACTGGCACCCAGGGCCTGCTTGATCAGCCCGGCGTGGTAACACAGCCCGTCGTAGGTGGAGTTGGTCACTACCGCCAGCTTGATACGCTGCCCACGATCACGGGCAAGGGGGTTGGCCTGAATCTTCGCGGCGATCGCCTCGGGGCTGAACTCGCTGAGCGGGATCGGGCCAATGATGCCCAGTTCGTTGCGCTCCGGGCAAAGGTACAACGGGATGGCACCCGTCATGATGATCGCGTGCACCACCGACTTGTGGCAGTTGCGGTCCACCAGCACCAGGTCGTCACGGCCGACCATGGCATGCCAGACGATCTTGTTGGCCGTGGAGGTGCCATTGATGACGAAAAAGGTGTGATCGGCGCCGAAGTTGCGCGCCGCCCTGGCCTCGGCTTCGGCCAGCGGGCCTGTGTGGTCGAGCAGCGAACCCAGCTCCGGCACGGAAACGGACAGGTCCGAGCGCAGGGTGTTTTCCCCGAAGAACTGGTGAAAGGCTTGGCCTACCGGGCTTTTATGATAGGCCACACCGCCACCATGGCCCGGGGTGTGCCAGGAATAGTTGGACTGCGCGGTGTGCTGTACCAGCGCCTTGAAGAACGGCGGCAGCAGGCCGTCGAGGTAGGTGTGTGCAGCACGCGCCACCTGGCGGGCGAGAAACGGCACGGTGTCTTCGAACAGGTAAAGGATGCCACGCAGCTGGTTGAGCTCGCTCATGGCTTCGGCGGGGGCATTTTCCAGGGTCACCTGCTCGCCCAGGGCGAAGATCGGCAGGTTGGGTGCACGCAGACGGGCCAGGCGGATCAGCTCGGCCATGTTCTGCAGTAAATGGGTATTCTCGCCAGCGCCTTCGGCCGCGATGAGCATGCAGGCCAGGCCGTGGTGGGTGGCGGCGACCAGGCGCGCTTCGGCGTGGTCAGCGGCGGCGAGAATGGCAAAGCCATCCTGGCGCAATTCCTCGGCGATGCCCCGCACGCGCTCGCCGGCAACACTGTCGGCCTTGATGGCGCGGTGGACGATGAGGATCGGGAACTTGAGGTCCTTGTACATCAGGTGGCTACCTCCGAAGGACATGGCGTCCATTTCAGGGTAGTTGACGTGCCTGCCTTGGGTGTTGGGGTGGAGTGTAAATCGAGCGCCGCCCGCGCGGCGCTCGATCTCAGCAACACCCTATAACCCACGGCAAGCCCAACACCTCAACCCGCAGATGCCTCAGTCAGGGCCTGCCACAGCGAAGGCCCACCCGCCGACTTGGCAATGGCCGCCAGCCGCTCGGCATGCGCCTCCAGCTCTTCAGCGCTGGCCATGATCACCCGCCCTGGCGCACGCCCGACAATCCGGCGGATCTCGCTGCCGCCAGCGCCCTGCCCGTCCTCTTCGGTATCTGCGCCATTCCCAGCCAACGACAGGCTGGTCTGGCCACCGGTCATTGCCAGGTAAACGTCGGCCAGCAGTTCCGAGTCGAGCAGTGCGCCGTGCAACTCACGGCCCGAGTTGTCGATGTCGTAGCGTTTGCACAGCGCATCTAGGCTGTTGCGCTGCCCCGGGTGGCGCGAACGTGCCAGCAGCAGGGTGTCCAGAATGGTGCAGTGCTGCGAAATGTCAGCGCGGTCCTGCTGGCCCAGCAAGGCGAATTCGTTGTTGATGAAGCCAACGTCGAACGCCGCGTTGTGGATGACCAGCGTGGCGCCTTGGATGAACTGGAAGAACTCCTCGGCGACATCGCCAAAACGTGGCTTGCCGACCAGGAAGGCATCCGTGATGCCGTGAACGTTGATCGCGCCCTCGTCACTCTCGCGGTCGGGCTGCAGGTAGACGTGGAAGTGCCGCCCGGTCAGGCGCCGGCCGATGACCTCGACACAGCCGATCTCGATGATCCGGTGGCCTTCGCCAACCGGCATACCCGTGGTTTCGGTATCGAGAATGACGAACCGTTTATCTTGCTGCTGCTCCACGCGGGCGCTCCAACTTGCATCCGTTACAAAGGCCGCGATTGTACCCCAGCTCAACGCTGGGCGCGCACCTCATCGACCCCACGGTTGGCCAGCTGGTCGGCGCGTTCGTTGCCGGGGTGGCCAATATGGCCGCGCACCCACTTCCAGGTTACCTTGTGGCGGTTGACCTGCTCATCGAGCTGCTGCCACAAGTCAGCGTTCTTCACCGGCTCCTTGGCGGCGGTCTTCCAGCCACGCTTCTTCCAGTTGACCATCCATTCGTTGATGCCCTTCATCACGTACTGCGAGTCGGTGGTCAGCACCACCTCGCATTCACGCTTGAGCGACATCAGGCCCTGGATCGCAGCCATCAGCTCCATGCGGTTGTTGGTGGTCTCACGTTCGCCGCCCCACAGTTCCTTCTCGACGCCCTTGTAGATCATCAGCACGCCCCAGCCACCCGGGCCAGGGTTGCCCTTGCAGGCACCATCAGTAAACATCTCGACGCTATCGCTCATGTACCACTCTTGAATTCAGTGCTTGTCAGTTTCGGGGTTGGCTGCGGTGCGGTTGACCTTCGCCAGTGGCAGCGGCAGCAGTTTGCCCATTGGCTCGCGACGTTCCGGCCGCAAAGGCCGCAGGCCCACCACCATCTTGCGCGCCACCAGCAGGTACACCCCACCACCGGAACCCTGCCAGCCGCCAGCCAGTCGTTCCCAGCCCTCCAGGCGTTGCTGCCAGGCAGGTGAGGCAAGCGGCGGACGATAGCACCCGAAGCGGCGTTTCTCCAGCGCGAAGCCCAGCAGGTTGAGCCAGTCGCCCACCCGGGACGGCGAGATGCAGCGCGCCTTGCGCAGAGCACCGTGACTGAAGAAATGGCGCATGCCCCAGCTGCTCCAGGGGTTGATCCCTACGATCAGCAGGTGCCCGCCCGGGCGGACGGCACTGGCGGCCTCGCGCAGCAGACCATGGGGCGACAGGCAGAAGTCCAGGCCATGCTGCAGCACCACCACGTCGGCAGCGTGCTCGCTCAACGGCCAGGCTTGTTCTTCGCAGACAATCTCCACACCCGGCAAGGGCGCACCAAGGCGCACGTTACGCTGCACCTGGGGGGCTCTGGGCGGTGGCTCGGCGCAGGGTCCGTAATGCACGAGATAGCCGCCAAAGAAGCGCCCGAGCTCTTCTTCCAGCAGTTTGTCCTCCTCCTTGAGCATCAGTTGCCCAAGTGGGCCGTTGAACCACTCACGGGCCAGGCTGATCAGCTCGACCCAGTCCGGGTCGGCCTGGGCAAAGGCTTGGTCGGTCATTGCGCTCTCCCTCGAAGGTTCTCCCACCGCGCCATCGCGGCTAAGATGCCCTCATGTGCCACGCTAGGCGAATCGGATCCGCACCATGATACAGATCGAAGCTCTCCCCGCTTTCTCCGACAACTACATCTGGTTGTTACAGGATACTGCCAAACGCCGTTGTGCGGTGGTCGACCCGGGCGATGCCGGCCCAGTGGAGCGCTGGCTGGCTGCCAACCCCGAGTGGGTGCTGAGCGACATCCTCGTCACCCACCACCACAATGACCATGTCGGTGGGGTGGAACGGCTCAGGCAATTGACCGGCGCACGGGTCTGTGGCCCTGCCAACGAGCGCATTCCCGGCCGCGACCTGGCACTGGACGAAGGCGTTAGGGTGGACGTGCTGGGTGTGACGTTCCAGGTAATGGCGGTACCCGGCCACACCCTGGGGCATATCGCCTTCTTCAGCGACCAGCCAGCAACGCCCATCCTGTTCAGTGGCGACACCCTGTTCGCCGCCGGTTGCGGGCGCATGTTCGAAGGTACACCCGAACAGATGCAGCCCGCCCTCGCCCGCCTGGCGGCCCTGCCAGAGCAGACACAAGTGTACTGCGCCCATGAATACACCCTCAGCAACCTGCGCTTCGCCAAGGCTGTGGAACCGACCAACCCGCACGTTCAGCAACGCTTCGAGGACGTTACCCGTTTGCGCGCCGAAAATCGCATCAGCTTGCCCTCAACGATCGGCCTGGAGCGCCTGACCAACCCCTTTCTGCGTACCGCTGAAACATTAGTTAAACAAAAAGCAGACGAATGGAAGGGACATTCAAACAACTCGCATGTCGCTGTTTTTGCTGCCTTGAGGTCTTGGAAGGACACCTTCTGATAACCGCAAGATATATCGCAAGTGATGGTCAAAGGTTGACCAGGCCCGGAGCGGTTTCTAGAATCGCCGAACTTTTTCGCCCGGATACCTGTATCAGCCGATGTCTTCCCGTAGCCGCAGAACCTCTCATTCCGTCGCCCTGACGCGCCTGGCCCAAATCAGTGCGCTGGCCCTGGCAGCCACCTTGGTGGGCTGCCAGAGCACCCGTCAGCTCGACGAATCCGATAGCGTTCGCGCGCACAACTACCAGGCACGGATCAAGCACAAACCTTCCCCGCTGCTGGTCAAGCCGGCCGAACAGGCGCCGCAGGATGTCTGGGAGCGCATGCGCCAGGGCTTCGCCCTGCAGGACAGTATCGATGTCAACCCGCGCATCGAGCAGCAGCGCTTGTGGTTCGCCAGCAACCCGACCTTCATCGAAAGCGCCGGGGAACGTGGCAGCCTCTACCTGCACTACATCGTCGAGCGCCTTGAAGAACGCGACATGCCGCTGGAACTGGCCCTGCTGCCAGCCATCGAAAGTGCCTACAACCCCATGGCCTACTCACGCGCCAGCGCTGCCGGCATGTGGCAGTTCATGCCGGCTACCGGTCGCCACTTCAACCTGCGCCAGACCAACTTCTATGACGGCCGCCGCGATGTCACCGCGTCGACCAACGCCGCGCTGGACTACCTGACCCGCCTGCACGACATGTTCAACGGCGACTGGCTGTTGGCCCTGGCGGCCTACAATGCCGGCGAAGGCACCGTCAGCCGAGCCATCGAGCGCAACGAAAGGCTCGGCCTGCCGACCGACTACTGGAACCTGCCGCTGCCACAGGAAACCCGCGACTACGTACCCAAGTTGCTGGCACTGTCGCAGGTGGTGTCCACGCCAGAAGCCTATGGTGTCAATCTCACCCCGATCGCCAACGAACCGTACTTTGAAGCGGTGGCGATCAATGACCGTCTGGACCTTTCCCGGGTCGCGGCCTTTGCCAACATCGACGAGGACGAGCTGATCCAGCTCAACCCGGCATTCAAGAAACGCATGACCGTCGATGGCCCGAAACAGCTGCTGGTGCCCACCGCCAAGGCGCAGTTGCTCAGTGCCAGCCTGTCCAACCTCAACCCGGAGCAACTGGTCAGCCTGCAACCCCCGAAAGCAGCGTTTGCCCGGGCCGTGGCCGAAGCCAAGGCACCGGTGGGGGCACGCAGCTACCGGGTCAAGCGTGGCGATAACCTGAGCGCCATCGCCAAGGCCAACCGTGTATCGGTCAAGGACATCAAGCGCTGGAACCGCTTGTCCGGCAACAGTCTGCGCGCTGGCCAGGTTCTGGCCCTGCGTGGTGGCAGTGCGCCAAGCGCCGCCGGCAACCGGGTTGCTGCCTCCGGGAAGCGCTCCACGCAATACAAGGTCCGCAAGGGCGATTCTCTGTACCTGGTGGCCAAGCGCTTCAATGTGGAAATGAAGCACCTCAAGCGCTGGAACCCACGCAGCGGCCACGCCCTCAAGCCAGGCCAGACCCTGACCGTCTACCTCGGGCATTGAGTCGTTACAGGGGCTGCTTTGCAGCCCATTCGCGGGCACGCCCGCTCCCACAGTTTTTTCACAGCCCTCAAAGCCGGTGCCCTACCTGTGGGAGCGGGCGTGCCCGCGAATGGGCCTGAAAACCCAGCCACTGGAAAACCCCAGCCCCTCTCTTTTTCCAACCCCACCAAGCTGTTACTGTACTCGATCAAAGCCCAACGCCTCTGGATCGGATGCCGATTTGATACGTCCCCTCCTGCTGTCACTCAGCCTGGCCTTGAGCTTTCCCGCAGCCGCGATCGTGAGCGAAAGCCACGGATACGCGCAGTTCGGCACGCTCAAGTACCCAGCCACCTTCACCCACTTCGACTGGGTCAACCCGCAAGCGCCCAAGGGCGGCACGTTGCGGGCCATGGCTTTTGGTACCTTCGACACGCTCAACCCCTACACCTTCAAAGGGTCGAGCCCGATTACCACGCCCAATTTCCAGCAGTACGGCATCAGCGAGCTGAACGAGCCACTGATGATCGGCACGGGCCAGTACGACCCGTCCGGTGACGAGCCAACCTCCAGCTATGGCCTGATCGCCCGCTCGGTGGAGTACAGCGAGGACCGCAGCTGGGTGGTGTTCAACCTGCGCCCCGAAGCCCGCTGGCATGACGGCCAGCCCATCACCTCGGCTGACGTGGCCTTCTCGTACCGCACGCTGCTCAAGGATGGCCACCCGATCTACCGCACCAACCTGCAGGAAGTGCAGCGGGTAGACATCCTCGGCCCGCTACGCATCCGCTTCGTGTTCAAACGCGCCGGCAACCCGCTGCTGATCCTGCGCCTGGGCGAAATGCCGGTACTGCCCAAACACTACTGGCAGAAGCGCGACTTCAAGGCCACCACCTTCGAGCCCCCCTTGGGCAGCGGCCCCTACCGCATCACCCAGGTACAACCCGGACGACGCCTGGTGTTCGAACGGGTGAAGAACTACTGGGGCAAAGACCTGGCGGTCAACCGTGGCAAGTACAATTTCAATCGGGTCGAATACGAGTTCTATCGTGACGCGACGGTGGCCTTCGAAGCCTTCAAGGCCGGCGAGTTCGACATCTATATCGAGCACCAGGCAAAAAACTGGGCCAACGGTTACAACTTCCCTGCCGTGCGCCGCGGTGAAGTGATCAAGGCACAAATCCCGCACAGCATTCCCACGCAAACACAGGGCCTGTTCATGAACAGCCGCCGGGCCGCGTTCAGTGACCCGCGGGTACGCCAGGCGCTGGGGCTGATGCTGGACTTCGAGTGGACCAACCGCGCGCTGTTCAGCAGCGCCTACCGCCGCTCGACCAGCTACTACCCAAACAGCGAGTTCGCCGCCAGCGGCCTGCCCACCGGCAAGGAGTGGCTGCTGCTGGCGCCATTCCGTGACCAGTTGCCCGCCAAGCTGTTCAGCGAACCGTACAAGGTCAGCCACACCGATGGCAGGGGTATCAGCCGCCAGACCCTGCGCCAGGCTCTGGGCCTGCTCGCCGAGGCCGGCTGGAAGCTGCACGGCCAGCGCCTGGTCGACAGCAAGGGCCAGCAATTGCGCATGGAACTGCTGCTGGTAAACCCCAACCTTGAACGCATCCTGCAACCTTATGTCGAAAACCTGTCCAGCATCGGCATCGATGCGCGCTTGCGCACCGTGGACCGTGCCCAGTACAAACAACGTCTGGACCAGTTCGATTTCGACATGATTCTGATGACCCTGAACCAGACCCTCAGCCCCGGCCTCGAACAATGGCTGTACTTCCATTCCAGCCAGGCCGCGACAAAGGGCAGCAAGAACTATGCTGGGGTCAAGGACCCGGTGGTCGACCACCTGCTCGACACCCTGCTCGCCGCCCGCACCCGCGATGACCAGGTCGCCGCTGCCCGCGCCCTGGACCGCGTGCTCTCATGGCACTACTACATGATCCCCAACTGGTACCTCGACAACCATCGCCTGGCCTACCGCAACCGGTTCGCCTTCGTCACCACGCCGCCCTACACCCTTGGGCTGAATAGCTGGTGGATCAAGACTTCGGAGAAAGCCCAATGACGCCAACGCACCGTCTGCGCCGGCTGGCAGGCAGCCTGTTGCTCGCCTGCCTGAGCCTTCCCGCGCTGGCCGCACCGCAGCACGCGCTCACCCTTTACGATGAGCCACCCAAGTATCCCGCCGACTTCAAGCACTTCGACTACGTCAACCCGGATGCGCCCAAGGGCGGCACCTTCCGCCAGTCCAGCTTTGGCGGCTTCGACAGCCTCAACCCGTTCATCAACAAAGGCGTGGCGGCCGAGAACATCGGCATTATCTACGACACCCTGATGCGCCAGAGCCAGGATGAACCGTTCACCGAATACGGCCTGGTTGCCGGCAAGATCGAAAAGGCCCCGGATAACAGCTGGGTGCGCTTCTACCTGCGCCCCGAAGCGCGCTTCCATGACGGCCATCCGATGCGCGCCGACGACGTGGTGTTCACCTTCAACGCCCTGATCAAGGACGGCGCCCCACTGTACCGCCAGTACTACGCCGACGTTGCCGAAGTGGTCGCCGAAGAACCGCTGAAGGTGCTGTTCAAGTTCAAGCACAAGAACAACCGCGAGCTGCCACTGATTCTCGGCCAGCTGCCGGTACTGCCCAAGCACTGGTACGAAAACCGCGAGTTCAACCGCGGCAATCTGGAAATCCCGTTGGGCAGCGGCCCGTACAAGGTCGCCAAGGTCAAGGCCGGGCGCTCGGTGCGCTACGAACGGGTCAAGGACTACTGGGCCAAGGACCTGCCCATCAACCGCGGCTTCTACAACTTCGATGCCATGACGTTCGACGCCTACCGCGACACCACCGTCGCCCTGGAGGCCCTCAAGGCCGGGGCATTCGACTATGGCCTGGAAGTCAGTGCCAAGAACTGGGCCACCGCTTACAACGTGCCCGCCGTGCGCGAAGGTCGCCTGATCAAGGAAGAGCTGCCCAACGGCAACCCCACCGGTATGCAGGGCTTCATTTTCAACATCCGCCGCCCGGTTTTCCAGGATGTGCGTGTGCGCCAGGCCCTGAGCCTGCTGCTGGACTACGAGTGGACCAACAAGCAGCTGTTCAACGGCGCCTACACCCGTACCGGCAGCTACTTCGAGAACTCGGAAATGGCCGCCCGCGGCCTGCCCAGCCCCAACGAGCTGAAAATCCTCGAACCACTGCGCGGCAAAGTGCCCGAGCAAGTATTTACCGAGGTCTTCCACAACCCGGTTAGTGACGGCAGCGGCATGATCCGCGAGCAACAGCGCCAGGCTTACAAGTTGTTGCAGGAAGCCGGCTGGAAAATCGTCGACGACAAGATGGTCGACGCCCAAGGCAAGCCGGCAAGCATCGAGTTCCTGCTGGCGCAGACCGAGTTCGAACGCATTCTGCTGCCGTTCAAGCGCAACCTTGCCGACCTCGGTATCGAGCTGAACATTCGCCGCGTCGACGTTTCGCAGTACATAACCCGCCTGCGCTCGCGTGACTACGACATGATCGTTGGCGGCTACCCGCAATCCAACTCGCCAGGCAACGAGCAGCGCGAGTTCTGGTCCAGCGCCGCCGCCGACAACCCCGGTAGCCGCAACTTCATCGGCCTGCGCGACCCGGCCATCGACCAACTGGTGGACCAGCTGATCAACGCCGACTCTCGGCAGAGCCTGATCGACCACTGCCGCGCCCTCGACCGCGTGCTGCTGTGGGGCTATTACGTGATCCCCAACTGGCACATCAAGACCTGGCGTGTGGCCTACTGGAACCACATCGGCCACCCGAACGTGTCGCCCAAGTACGACATCGGCATCGACACCTGGTGGATCAAGCCCGATGTAACCCCGGCGGTCAGCGAAGCGCCTGCGGACGAGGCCAACTAAGATGCTGGCCTACATCCTGCGCCGCCTGCTGCTGATCATCCCGACCCTGTTCGGCATCCTCATCATCAACTTCATCATCGTCCAGGCCGCCCCCGGTGGCCCGGTCGAGCAAATGATCGCCAAGCTCGAAGGCTTCGAAGGCGCCACCAGCCGCATTGCCGGTGGCGGTGCCGAGGTTTCCGTGGCCGGCTCCAGCTACCGCGGCGCCCAGGGCCTGGACCCGGCGCTGATCGCTGAAATCGAACGCATGTACGGCTTCGACAAGTCGCCGCCCGAGCGCCTGTGGATCATGGTCAAGAACTACGCCCAGCTGGACTTCGGCGACAGCTTCTTCCGCGACGCCAAGGTGATCGACCTGATCGCCGAGAAGATGCCGGTTTCGATCTCGCTGGGGCTATGGAGCACGCTGATCATGTACCTGGTGTCGATCCCGCTGGGGATCGCCAAGGCCGTGCGCCACGGCAGCCACTTCGACGTGTGGACCAGCTCGGCAATCATCGTCGGCTACGCCATCCCGGCGTTCCTGTTCGCCATCCTGCTGATCGTGCTGTTCGCCGGTGGCAGCTACTTCGACTGGTTCCCGCTGCGTGGCCTCACCTCCAACAACTTCGACGAACTGAGCACCACCGGCAAGGTGCTGGACTACTTCTGGCACCTGGTGCTGCCGATCACCGCGCTGGTCATCGGCAACTTCGCCACCATGACCCTGCTGACCAAGAACAGCTTCCTCGACGAAATCAACAAACAGTACGTGGTCACCGCCAAGGCCAAGGGCCTGAGCCGATCACGGGTGCTGTACGGCCACGTGTTCCGCAACGCCATGCTGCTGGTGATCGCCGGCTTCCCCTCGGCGTTCATCGGCATCTTCTTCACAGGCTCCTTGCTGATCGAGGTGATCTTCAGCCTCGACGGCCTGGGCCTGATGAGTTTCGAAGCGGCCATCAACCGCGACTACCCGGTGGTCTTCGGCACCCTGTTCATCTTCACCCTGCTAGGGCTGGTGGTGAAACTGATCGGCGACCTGACCTACACCTTGGTCGATCCGCGCATCGACTTTGCCAGCCGGGAGCACTGACATGGCCTTGTCCCCCCTCAACCGCCGGCGCTTCGAGCGTTTCAAGGCCAACCGCCGTGGCTGGTGGTCGCTGTGGCTGTTCCTGATTCTGTTCGGGCTGAGCCTGGGCGCCGAACTGATCGCCAACGACAAACCGATCGCCGTACGTTACGACGGCCAATGGTACTTCCCGGCGTTCAAGCGTTACCCGGAAACCACCTTCGGCGGGGAATTCCCGCTGGAAGCCAACTACAAGAGCCCCTACATCCGCGAGCTGCTGGCGAAGAAAGACAGCTTCGTGCTGTGGGCACCCATTCCGTTCAGCTACCAGAGCATCAACTATGACCTGCGCGTCCCCGCCCCCGCCCCACCTTCGGCGGACAACTGGCTGGGCACCGACGACCAGGGCCGCGACGTGCTGGCGCGGGTGATCTACGGCTTCCGCATCTCGGTTCTGTTTGCCCTCACCTTGACCGTGGCCAGCTCCATTGTCGGCGTCATCGCAGGCGCCCTGCAGGGGTTCTACGGTGGCTGGGTCGACCTGGCCGGGCAACGCTTTCTGGAAATCTGGTCCGGCCTGCCTGTGCTGTACCTGCTGATCATCCTGGCCAGCTTCGTGCAACCCAACTTCTGGTGGCTGCTGGGCATCATGTTGCTGTTCTCGTGGATGAGCCTGGTGGATGTGGTACGCGCCGAGTTCCTGCGCGGGCGCAACCTGGAATACGTGCGCGCCGCACGCGCCCTGGGCATGCGCAACGGCGCAATCATGTACCGGCACATCCTGCCCAACGCGATGATCTCGACCATGACCTTCATGCCGTTCATCCTCACCGGCGCCATCGGCACCCTCACCGCCCTGGACTTCCTCGGCTTCGGCCTGCCCGCCGGTTCGCCCTCGCTGGGCGAACTGGTGGCGCAGGGCAAGTCCAACCTGCAAGCGCCATGGCTGGGCATCAGCGCCTTTGCCGTGCTGGCGCTGATGCTGAGCCTGCTGGTGTTCATCGGCGAATCCGCCCGCGACGCCTTCGACCCGAGGAAGTGACATGAGTGAACAGAACCTGATCGAAGTGCGGGACCTGGCCGTGGAGTTCGTGACCGGGGACCAGGTCAACCGAGTGGTGGACGGCGTCAGCTTCGATATTCGCAAAGGCGAGACACTGGCCCTGGTGGGCGAAAGTGGCTCGGGCAAATCGGTCACCGCGCACTCGATCCTGCGCCTGCTGCCCTATCCCCTGGCCCGGCACCCCAGCGGCAGCATCCGCTACGAAGGCAAGGACCTGCTGCAGCAGAGCGAGAAGACCCTGCAGCGCATTCGCGGCAACCGCATTGCGATGATCTTCCAGGAGCCGATGACCTCGCTCAACCCGCTGCATTGCATCGAAAAGCAGATCAACGAAATCCTCCTGCTGCACAAGGGCCTGACGGGCAAGGAAGCGACTGCGCGCACCCTGGAGTTGCTGGATATGGTCGGCATTCCAGAGCCGCGCAAGCGCCTCAAGGCCCTGCCCCACGAATTGTCGGGCGGCCAGCGCCAGCGGGTAATGATCGCCATGGCGCTGGCCAACGAGCCCGAGCTGCTGATTGCCGACGAGCCGACCACGGCGCTGGATGTGACCGTGCAGCTGAAGATCCTCGAGCTGCTCAAGGAATTGCAGGCGCGTATGGGCATGGCCCTGTTGCTGATCAGCCATGACCTGAACCTGGTGCGCCGCATCGCTCACCGCGTGTGCGTGATGCAGCGTGGGCAAATTGTCGAGCAAGCCGAATGCGCGACGCTGTTCAGCTCGCCACAGCACCACTACACACAGATGCTGATCAATGCCGAGCCCAGCGGGCTGCCGGCGCACAACCCGGTGGGCGCGCCGTTGCTGGAGGTGGATGACCTCAAGGTCTGGTTCCCGATCAAGAAGGGCTTTCTGCAGCGCACGGTCGACCATGTGAAGGCGGTGGACGGGGTCAACTTCAGCTTGCCCCAGGGCCAGACGCTGGGCATTGTTGGCGAATCCGGGTCGGGCAAGTCCACATTGGGCCTGGCGATCTTGCGGCTGATTTCCAGCCAGGGCGGCATTCGCTTTCATGGGCAGAACCTCGAAGGGCTGAACCAGAAAGCCGTGCGCCCCCTGCGGCGGGAAATGCAGGTGGTGTTCCAGGACCCGTTTGGCAGCCTGAGCCCGCGCATGTGCGTGGCGGACATTGTCGGTGAAGGGCTGCGCATTCACCGCATTGGCACCGCGCAGGAACAGGAAGCGGCGATTATCGCGGCCCTGGAGGAAGTAGGCCTGGACCCGCGCACCCGCCATCGCTACCCCCATGAGTTTTCCGGCGGGCAGCGCCAGCGCATTGCCATTGCCCGGGCGCTGGTGTTGAAGCCAGCACTGATTCTGCTGGATGAACCCACGTCCGCACTGGACCGCACTGTACAGCGGCAGGTGGTGGAATTGCTGCGTAACCTGCAGCAAAAGTACAACCTGACCTACCTGTTCATCAGCCATGACCTGGCAGTGGTCAAGGCGTTGAGCCATCAATTGATGGTGATCAAGCATGGGCATGTGGTGGAGCAAGGGGACGCGCAGGCGATCTTCCATGCGCCGCAGCATCCGTATACCCGGCAGTTGCTGGAGGCGGCGTTTTTGGAGGTTGAGGGTTCGTAGGGAATGGGTGGGTGTTCGCCTTGATTCTTGCGGTGTTGCGTAGATCGAGCGCCGCCCGCGCGGCGCATCGCGAGCAAGCTCGCTCCTACATTTGTTTCGGGCCAATTATTCCTGGGGCAGACGCGCGCGTCCCCTTGGCGCTCAACTCGACATCGTGGGGAACAAACAAGGCGGTCGCGCGCGCAGGCACAGGCGATACTGGCCCGAAACAAATGTAGGAGCGAGCTTGCTCGCGATGCGCCGCGCGGGCGGCGCTCGATCTACGCAACACACACAAAAACCAAGGCAGGCGCCTTGCCGCCCTGACGCAATGCAGCTGTGATCAATTTTTCTGACAATAATCGTCTTCCATCATCAGCCGAATCGGGCATAAATTCTCCGCCGTCAACTCCCAGTACCCACGGTAGAGCCCATGTCCAGTCCACAACACCAGCCCGCTTCCCCTGCCCTGGCCACCCTGATCCAGCGCTCCGGCCAGCCCAGCCCAACGCTGAGCGAAGCCCAGGCACACGCCGTGCTGCAGGCCCACTATGGCCTTGCCGGCAACCTTTCGGTACTGGGCAGCCAGCAGGACCTGAACTTTCGCGTGGTCACACCGCAGGGTGGCTATGTGCTGAAGGCCTGCCACGGCAGCTACGCCCAACTGGAGCTTGAAGCCCAGCACGCCGCCCTGGCCTTCCTGCGCGATCAAGGTTTGCCGGTACCCGCCGTGCGCTCAGCCCACAACGGCATGGGGTTGCTGGAACTGGACATCGACGCGCAACCACTGCGCCTGCGCCTGCTCGATTACATCGAAGGCCAACCGCTGACCCGCCTCAAGCACATGGAGCCGCGCTTGATGGCTGAACTGGGCGGGCTCTGTGCAAAGCTGGACAAGGCGCTTGCCCATTTCGATCACCCGGGCCTTGCGCGCACCTTGCAATGGGACCCGCAGCATGCCGGGGCACTGATCGATCACCTGCTACCGGTGCTGCAGGACGGCGGGCAGCGCGCCCGCATCGAACACGCCACGCGACAGGCCAACGAGCACCTGATGCCGCTGGTCGATCAACTGCCCAGTCAGGCCGTGCACCTGGACATCACCGACGACAACACCGTGTGGGCCCGTGATGCCCAGCGTCAGTGGCAACTGCAAGGCGTGATCGATTTCGGCGACCTGCTGCGCACCTGGCGTATCGCCGACCTGTCGGTGACCTGCGCTGCGCTGTTGCACCACGCCGAGGGCGACCCCCTGCGCATCCTGCCAGCCGTGCAGGCCTACCAGGCGCTCAACCCGCTGACCGAGGCCGAATTGCGCGCCCTGTGGCCGCTGGTGCTGAACCGCGCTGCCGTGCTGGTGCTGAGCAGCGAACAACAGCTAACCGTCGACCCGGGCAACCAGTACACCCGCGACAACATTGCCCACGAATGGGAAATTTTCGACACGGCCACCGCCGTGCCTTTCGCCCTGATGGAGGCGGCCATTCTGCAGGCTGCGGGCCTGCAACCCGCGGCGCCGGACTGGAACGACTGTGCCCCCCTGCTCCCCGAGCTGGCCGGGCTGGCTGTCACACGGGTGGACCTGGGAGTACTCAGCAAACACTTCGAGGCCGGCAACTGGGAGCAACCCGGTTACGACCAGCATCTGCTGACTTCGCAAGCCGCCCCGGCCTGCAGCCTGCACGGGCAGTATCGCCTGTCGCAAACCCATATCGATCGCCCCGAGGAGCCTGCCACCTGCGCCCTTTTCGTCGAGCTGCATGTGCCCAACGGCAGCCCGGTGCAAGCGCCGGCAGCCGGCACCTGGCAGCACAGCGGCGACGGCCGGGGCTGCCTGCGCACCCCGCATTGGGCTTTGTGGCTGCAAGGCCTGGAAGACGCACCGGCAGACGGCCAGGCCGTGGAAAAAGGCCAGGCCCTGGGCAGCAGCTGCGGCTTCCTCAGCGTGCAGGTATGCCTGGACAATGGCAGCCAGCCGCCGCGCTTCGCCACGCCGTCACAAGCCGCCGCCTGGCTGGCCCTGTGCCCGTCACCAGCCGCACTGCTGGGCTTCGATTGCGATGCCGAGCCGCTACCCGATCCGCAAGCCCTGCTGGCCCGCCGCGATGCCAGCTTCGCCCGCTCGCAGAAGCACTACTATGCGCAACCGCCGCACATTGAACGTGGCTGGCGCAACTACCTGATCGATATGCAGGGCCGTTCCTACCTGGACATGCTCAACAACGTCGCAGTGCTGGGCCATGGCCATCCACGCATGGTTGCCGAGTCGGCGCGGCAGTGGTCGCTGCTGAACACCAACTCGCGCTTCCATTACGCAGCAATCACCGAATTCTCCGAGCGCCTGCTGGACCTGGCCCCCGAAGGTTTCGACCGGGTGTTCATGGTCAACAGCGGCACCGAGGCCAACGACCTGGCGATTCGCCTGGCCTGGGCCTACAGTGGCGGGCGCGATCTGCTCAGTGTGCTGGAGGCCTACCACGGCTGGTCGGTGGCCACCGATGCCATCTCCACGTCGATCGCCGACAACCCGCAAGCCCTGGAAACCCGCCCGGACTGGGTTCACCCGGTCGAAGCACCGAACACCTTCCGCGGCCGCTTCCGCGGGGCCGACAGCGCCGCCGACTACCTGCAAGACGTCGACGCCAAGCTGGCTGACCTCGACGCCCGTGGCCGTCAGCTGGCGGGCATCATCTGCGAACCGGTGTACGGCAATGCCGGCGGTATCTCGCTGCCCGCAGGCTACCTGCGCGCAGCCTATGCCAAGGTCCGCGCCCGCGGCGGGGTGTGCATCGCCGACGAAGTGCAGGTGGGCTATGGCCGCCTGGGCGAGTACTTCTGGGGCTTCGAGGAACAGGGCGTGGTGCCGGACATCATTACCATGGCCAAGGGCATGGGTAACGGCCAGCCGCTGGGCGTGGTCATCACCCGTCGCGAAATCGCCGAGGCGCTGGAGGCCGAGGGCTACTTCTTCTCCTCGGCCGGTGGCAGCCCGGTCAGTTGCCGCATCGGCATGGCAGTGCTGGATGTCATGCAGGAGGAAGGCCTGTGGGACAACGCCCGTGACACCGGGCGCTACTTCAAGGCACGCCTGCAGGCGCTGGTCGACAAGCACCCGCTGGCCGGCGCGGCACATGGCTCGGGCTTCTACCTGGGGCTGGAACTGGTGCGCGACCGCACCACCCTGGAGCCGGCCACCGAAGAAACCATGATGCTGTGCGATCGCCTGCGTGACCTGGGCATCTTCATGCAGCCGACCGGCGATTACCTGAACATCCTCAAGATCAAGCCGCCGATGTGCACCAGCCGTGCGAGCGTGGACTACTTTGTCGACAGCATTGACCGGGTGCTGGGCGAAGGCCTGTAAGTGTCAAGGCGTGGGCCCGACGGCTGCGGCCCACGCCTGTAATGCCTCACACGCGGCCATGGCCACCTGCTCATCGGTGCGCCCGGTGAACTGCCGCTCGATCGCATCGGCGGCAATCAGCCCGGCAATGGTGGGCTTGCCGACAGCATCGGTCAGGTCCAGCCATTCCCCCCAACTGGCGGGTACGTCGTACCAGCGCAGGTAGCCTGAGGGTGAACACGGCCACCATCGCTCATCGAACTGCAGAATCACTTTCTCCAGCTTGCCCATCCCCAGATGCGCCAACGCTCCCTGCTGTGTTTCAGGTAACGCAGGGGTAAAGCGCAACGTTTTCAGAACCCCCACCGGGACTGTGCAAATGCAGAAGTCGCACACGTCTTCATTCACCATGACGCGCGCGCTCGACCAGTCGATGTGGGTGACAGGACTGTTCAGGCGGATATCCAGGTGCTTCGACAGCAAGTCGACAAGCTCGCTGTAGCCGCCTGGCAGCATACGATCACCATGCCCGACCCCCTCTTCATCCAAGGCACAGGCCGACAGTTGCTCGACGGGCAAACACGCTTCCAGTACAAGGTTGGCGTCGATGGCGAACTGCGTGGCACGCGCGAGCGCGGGGTCGAGTGTGGCCATGTAGCCATCGATCGCGTCAGACAAAGGTTGTTGCCGATCGAGACGCCTGGTCAAGGCATCCCAGGCGGCGTCGATATCCGGCAACGCCCCGCCGCGTGCCGCTGCAAGCGGGCAACTGAAATCGGTCTCGACGCAAGCCAAGCCATGTTGAAGTGCAACAGCGGCCAATGGGTTCTCGGCAAAATGCTGAAGCCATGCCGCACCTTCATCTGCTTTCACGCCGCCCAACTCGACAGTGTGCGTGCGCCCACCCGTTCGCCCACGCGCCTCCAGCACAGTGCAATCGACACCCCTTTCCCGCAAGCGTTGAGCGGCAGCCAAGCCTGCACACCCCGCACCGATCACGATCACCTTGCTCGCACCGGCACTCACGGCTGCCTCGGCGGCACGCAGCCCATCATTCCACGCACCATGAGTCATTGCCGGAGCGCTGGCATTACAAGCTTCTCCAGCGATGACCAAGCGCCCATGCAGCACTTGGCCCAGGGCGCTTCGATGCAACGGCGATCCGCCAGGCAGCAAGGCACTGTAGGCACCGAGGCTGAACGGGTCGCTACTCCAGTGGGTGACATGCCACGCGGTTGGTCTGTGCACGCTTTTCTCCGTTGAGGGGACTGTCCTGCAGGTGCATTAATGTTCATAATTTTTAGCAATAAAAGATGATCATCATCAGGTTTACTGACAATGGCCTTTACCAGCGACTCCCTGGCGATTTTCCTCGCGGTGCTCGATGCCGGCTCGTTCTCCGCCGCCGCCCGCAAGCTGGGCCGTGTGCCTTCAGCCGTGAGCATGGCAATCGCCCAACTGGAAGCGGAACTGGACCTGCCCCTGTTCGACCGGGCCACGCGCAAAGCCTTGCCCACCAACGCCGCCCTGGCGCTGGAGCCCCAGGCCAGGCAGGTCATCTGCCAACTCAACCTGCTCGATGCCCAGGCCCTGCAATTGCACAAAGGCCTGGAAAAGCGCCTGACCATCGCCATGGCGCCCGAGTTGCAGACCGGCCGCTGGAGCCAGCCGCTGGAAATCCTCGCCCAGGCATTTCCCAGCCTGGAAGTCGAGGTACGTTCGGCCACCCAGACCGAAGCCATTCGCCTGCTGCATGACGGCAGTGTGCAATTGGCCCTGGTGTTCGAACGGCCCGGCATCGATGAGCGCGAGTCATTCCTCGAGGCCGGCAGCCAACTGCTGGTGGCCGTTGCCTCACCGCGCCATCCAGCCGGGCAGAACAGCGGTACGCCATTGCCTGAAGAGGCCTTTGCCGAACAACGGCAGATCATCGTGGCTTCGGGCAAGGCCACCGGATCGGACCCACGCATGGTGCTGTCCCGGCGCATCTGGCTGACCGACAGCTACCTGGCGACGCTGGACCTGGTGCAGTCCGGGCTGGGCTGGGCCTACCTGCCGCAGCCATTGGTCGAACCGCTGATTGCCTCGGGCGCACTGGCCGAGGTGCGCTTCGACAACATGGCCAACCGCCTGCGCTTGTGGGTAGACATCATCTGGATCAAGTCGCGCCCGTTGGGCCTGGGCGCGCGACGCTACCTGGAAGTCATGCGCCAGCTGTTCGAGAAGGAGCCCCCCAGGGCCTGACCCCCTTGCGCGCGTCCAGGCCCTGCAGGCGTTCGCCCAGCCCTTTGGGCTGTGTGCGGGTTATGCTGTCGGCGCCACCAACCTGTAGCCAACCCCCGCCTCGGTAATGATGAACCGCGGCGCCGTGGGGTCATCGCCCAGCTTCTGTCGCAGATGCCCGACCACGATGCGCAGGTAGTGGGTATCCTCCGCATGGGTCGGCCCCCAGATATCCTTGAGCAACTGCTGCTGGGTAATCACCCGCCCGGGGTGCCCGGCCAATATCGCCAGCAAAGCATACTCCTTGCGTGTCAATGCCACCTCCACACTGTCGAGCGTCACCCGGCGGAAGGCAAAATCCACCGTCAACGGACCAAAGCTGGCTGCCACTTCCGAGCCGCCGGCTTGTGGCACCTGACGCAGCAACGCCCGCACACGCGCGAGAAACTCCTGGATACCGAACGGCTTGGTCACATAGTCATTGGCACCACCATCCAGCGCATCGACCTTCTGCACTTCACTGGCACGCACCGACAACACCATCACCGGCACTGCACTCCATTCGCGCAACTCACGCAGTACCTGCTGGCCGTCCATGTCCGGCAGCCCCAGGTCGAGCACCACCAGGTCCGGCTTGCCCAGTGCCGCCTGGGACAACCCTTCGGCACCGGTGGCGGCCTCCAGCACCTTGTAGCCTTGCGAGGCCAGGCTGATACGCAGGAACTTGCGGATCTGCGGTTCATCGTCGATGACCAACAGGGTGGCGGACTGGCTCATGGGGTTTCGCTTTCGGCTTCAGGTTGAGGAGGCAGCGGCAAGCATAGAGTGATGCTGGTGCCTTGGCCATCAATGCCTTCGCCCACCAGAATCTGCCCGCCATGGGCACCGATCATGCCCTGGCAGATAGCCAGGCCCAGCCCGGTACCCTGCCCGCCGCGGTCGCCACGGGCGGCGGTGTAGAACATATCGAAGATTTTCTCGCGGTCGGCTTCAGGAATGCCGGGGCCCTGGTCGCTGACGGTCAAGCGCAGTTGGTCGTCATGCACCGCCACCTGCAGCTCAAGCCGACCATTGGCCGGCGAAAAGCGTGCGGCGTTTTCCAGCACGTTGACCAGTGCCTGCTCGATCAACGCCGCATGCACGAACAGCAATGGCAGCTCGGCCGGCACGTCCGTGTGCACACGCAGCGGCGCCAGCACCACCCGCAGGCGGTTGAGCGCACTGCCGACGATATCCGCCGGGGCCACCCAGTCGCGGGCCAGCTTGAGGCCGCCATGGCCCAGGCGGGTCATGTCCAGCAGGTTCTGGATGTAGCGATCGAGGCGTTCGGCCTCGTTGCGGGTGCCCTCCAGCAGCTCGCGGCGGTCTTCAGCCGGGATCGCGTCGCCCAACGCCAGCAGGCTGTCGATGCTGCCACGCATGGCGGTCAACGGCGTGCGCAAGTCATGGGATACGGAAGCCAGCAGGGCGCTGCGCAGTTGCTCGGTTTCGCCGTGCAGGCGTGCGGCTTCCAGCTGTTCAGCCAGGCGTGCGCGGGCCAGGGCCTGGGCCAGGGGCTGGCCTAGGGCGGTGAGCAGGCGCCGGCGTGGGTCGCTGAGCGGCTGCCCGTTGCGCGGGCGCACACCCAGCAGCGCCAGCGGCTGATCGTCTACCGCCAATGGCCACCACCACCAGCGGCCATTAGGCAGGGTATCGCTGCCGTGACCGGCGGCCTGCCCATGCTGCCAGGCCCAATCGGCAGCCGCCCGTTCGGTGTCGCTGAAGGTGCAGGCTTCCCCGCTGGCCACTTGCAACTGGCCTTCGGCGTTGCGCTCCAGCAAGCACACCTGGGCGTCCTGCCAGCCGTCCAGGTGCTGGCCGGCAGCCTTGAATATGGCTTGGCGGTCGGTGGCTACCGTCAACCGGCGAGACAGGTCGAGCAACTGGCTGGTCTGTGCCTGGGTCTCGCGCAGCGCCTGCAACTGGCGACGCTGGCGCGCGGCCAGGTTGCCGGTAAGCGCAGCCATCAACAGAAAGAACACCAGTGTCAGCACGTCTTCTTCGCGCTGGATGGTGAACGAGAAGTTGGGCGGTATGAACAGGAAGTCATAGACCAGGAACGACAGCGCGGCGCAAGCCAGCGCAGGTCCCAGGCTACTGCGCACCGCGACCAGCAACACCGCCGCCAGGAACACCAGCGAGATATTGGGCAACGCGAGCACACTGGACACCGCCCAGGCCAGACCCGCAGCCATCACGGTGGCCAGCAGCGCAAGCAGGTAATGACGCCACACCCACACCCGCCGCACGGCTGAACGCGGCGCTGGCGGCTGCACGTCGCGGTCCAGCACGTTGATTTCCAGGCCACGGCTTTCGCGCAGCAGCCGCGCCGCCACACCCGCGCCGAACAAACGCCTACGCAGGCGGTTGCGGGACTGCCCGACCAGCACCAGGCTGGCCCGCCGCTCGACAGCATGCTGGATCAGCGTACGGGCCACTTCGCCAGCACGCAGCAGTACCACCTCCCCGCCCAGTCGCTCGGCCAGTTGCTGCGCGGCTTGCAAACGATGCCGTGCGGTTTCGTCACGCAGGCGGCCGTTGTCCACATGCACCAGGCTCCAGGGCAGGTGGCGGCGCTGGGCCACGCGGCTGGCATGGCGCACCAGGCGTTCGGCCTGGTCGTCACCGTCTATGCCCACCAGCAACCGGCCGCGCAAGGCCGGCGCCTCCTGGCCGCGCTGACGATAGCCGTGGGCCAGGTCGGCATCGACCTGAGCAGCGGCGGTCTGCATGGCCAGCTCGCGCAGGGCGGTGAGGTTGGTTTGCGAAAAATACGCATCAATGGCCGCCCTAGCCTGCTCGGGCACGTACACCTTGCCTTCACGCAGGCGTTCGAGCAGCTCTCGCGGAGGCAGGTCGATCAGCACCAGCTCGAACGCTTCCTGCAGCACCCAGTCCGGCAGGGTCTCGCGCACTTGCACGCCGGTAATGTCACGGACCTTGTCGTTGAGGCTTTCCAGGTGCTGGACGTTGACCGTGGTGTACACGTCGATGCCCGCGGCCAAGAGCTCTTGTACGTCCTGCCAGCGTTTGGCGTGGCGGCTGCCGGGGGCGTTCGTGTGGGCCAGTTCGTCCACCAGGGCCAAGGCCGGCGCGGCACGCAGCAGGCCGTCAAGGTCCATTTCCTCAAGGGTGACGCCACGGTACTGGCTGCGCAACAAGGGCTGCTGATGCAGCCCTCCGAGCAACGCTTCGGTTTCGGCGCGGCCATGGGTTTCGACCACCCCGGCCAACACCTGCACGCCCTGGCGTTGCTGGGCGTGTGCGGCCTGGAGCATGGCGAAGGTCTTGCCGACGCCGGGGGCAGCGCCCAGGAACACCTTCAGCCGGCCCCGGCCGGTGCGTGGGAGGTTGGCCAACAGCGCATCGGCGCGGGCGGAGTCACTCATGTTTCATCCTTTACTTTGTCCAACAGTCCGCCGCTTCAGGGAAAGCCCCCTTAACGTGTAGGAGCGGGTTTACCCGCGAATACGTCAGTGGCACCACCACCGCATTCGCGGGTGAACCCGCTCCTACAGGCTTCCTGCCAGCGCTTCGATTACCTGACAATGGCGAGCTTTTCCAAGGCCTGGTTCAACGCCAGCACGTTGACCACCGGCGGGCCGATCAATGGGTGGAGGGTGGCCTGTTCCAGCAAGGCTTGCAAGCGCTCGACCGGCAGCTGCCGTGCCGCCGCCACCCGCGGGATCTGATAGGCCAAGGCCTCCGGTGGCAAGTGCGGGTCCAGGCCGCTGCCCGAGGTGGTCAGCAGCGCCTGCGGCACTGGCCCCTGCTGCGCCTGATACAACGTGGCCGCATCGCCCTTTACCCGCTCAGCCAGCGCCGGGTTGCTCGGCGACAGGTTGCTGGCGCCGCTGGCCACGGTCGCGTAGGCACCTGCCGAGGGCCGCGAGTGGAACCAGCCATCGCCCTGGAAGTCCTGGGCGATCAATGCCGAACCCCGCACCTGGCCTTGCGCATCGCGTACCAGGCTACCGTTGGCCTGGTTCGGGAAAGCGACTTGGGCAATACCGGTCACCGCCAGCGGATACAGGGCGCCCGTCACCAGGGTCATCAACAAAGCCAGGCTCAATGCCGGGCGTAGATAAGCAGTCATGGCGGCCTCCTCAGACCAGGTTCAGGGCGTTGAGCAGCAGGTCGATCAGCTTGATCCCGGCAAACGGCACCACAATGCCACCCAGCCCGTAGATCAGCAGGTTGCGCCGCAACAGGTGCGCCGCACTGGCCGCCTGCACGCGCACCCCACGCAGCGCCAGCGGGATCAGCACGATAATGATCAGCGCGTTGAACACGATCGCCGACAGGATCGCGCTCTGCGGGCTGGCCAGTTGCATCAGGTTGAGCACACCCAGTTGCGGGTAGATGGCTGCGAACAGCGCCGGCAGGATGGCGAAGTATTTGGCCACGTCGTTGGCAATGGAGAACGTTGTCAACGCACCGCGGGTGACCAGCAGCTCCTTGCCGACCTGGACTACGTCCAGCAGCTTGGTCGGGTCGCTGTCCAGGTCGACCATGTTCGCGGCCTCCCGCGCAGCCTGAGTGCCGTCGTTCATGGCCATGCCTACGTCAGCCTGGGCTAGTGCCGGGGCGTCGTTGGCACCGTCGCCACACATGGCAACCAGGCGGCCGTCATTCTGCTCCTGGCGAATGCGCGCCAGCTTCTTCTCGGGCGTGGCCTCGGCCAGCACGTCATCGACCCCCGCTTCGGCGGCGATGGCGGCCGCAGTCAACGGGTTGTCGCCGGTCACCATGACCGTGCGGATGCCCAGCTTGCGCAGCTCGGCGAAGCGCTCGCGGATACCAGGCTTGACCACGTCCTTGAGGTGGATCACGCCCAGCAAACGCTTGTCGACGCACACCAGCAACGGTGTGCCGCCACTCTGCGCGATGCGTTCGACTTCACGGGCCAGCGCCGCCGGCATTTCCAGGCGTTGCATACCGACGAATGCCAGCACCGCATCGACGGCGCCCTTGCGGTAGCGGTGCTGTTCGAAGTCGATGCCCGACAGGCGTGTCTCGGCACTGAAAGCCACCGCTTCGAACTGCCCGGCAGGCGGGTCGACGAAGTCGTGCAACTGGCGCAGGTATTCGACAATCGACTTGCCTTCGGCGGTGTCGTCGGCCAGCGAGGCCAGCAAGGCGCCCTCCCCCAGTTCCTTGGCGGTAATGCCCGGTGCAGCATGCAGTGCGCTGCAGCGGCGGTTACCGAAGGTGATGGTGCCGGTCTTGTCGAGCATCAGCGTATGCACGTCCCCGGCCGCCTCGACGGCGCGGCCCGAGCGGGCAATGACATTCAGCCGTACCAGCCTGTCCATGCCGGCGATACCGATGGCCGACAGCAGGCCGCCGATGGTGGTCGGGATCAGCGTCACCAGCAGCGCGGCCAGGAAGATCAGCGGCAGGCTGCCACCCGCGAAGTGGGCGAACGGCTGCAAGGTCACCACCACGATCAGGAAAATCAGGGTCAGGCCGATCAGCAGGATGTCGAGGGCGATTTCGTTTGGGGTCTTCTGCCGCTTGGCACCTTCGACCAGGGCGATCATGCGGTCCAGGGTCGACTCGCCCGGGTTGCTGGTGATGCGGATAAGCAGCCAGTCGGAGACCAGCCGCGTATTGCCGGTCACCGCCGAGCGGTCGCCACCTGATTCGCGTATTACCGGTGCGGATTCGCCGGTAATGGCGGCCTCGTTGACGGCCGCAATGCCTTCAATCACCTCGCCGTCGCCGGGGATCATTTCGCCGGCGACCACGCGTACCACGTCGTCCTTGCGCAGCGCGCTGGCAGCCACCGTCTCGTAGCTGCCATCACGCAGACGACGCTGGGCGGTCAGGCCCTGGCTGCCGGCCTTGAGGCTGTCGGCGCGGGCCTTGCCACGGCCTTCGGCCAACGCCTCGGCGAAGTTGGCGAACAACACGGTGAACCACAGCCACAGGGCAATCTGCACCGCAACGCCGATGCTCACGCCGCCGCCGGGGGCGAAACACAGCACGGTGGTCAGCACCGCGGTCAGGGCCACCACCAGCATTACCGGGGAGCGCTTGAGCTGACGCGGGTCGAGCTTGACGAACGCCTGCACCAGCGCCGGGCGCCACAGCGCGGCGAAGCGGGTCTGGTCCTTGGCACTGTGCCGGCTATTCACTTCAGGAATGGGCATGTTCATGATCGGTCCTCAAAAACCCAAGCTAAGGTGTTCGGCGATTGGCCCAAGGGCCAGGGTCGGCAGGAAGGTCAGGCCACCGACCAGCAGGATGGTCACCAGCAGCAAGCCGGTGAACAGCGGGCCGTGAGTCGGGAAGCTGTTCTGCCCCAGCGGCGCGCTTTTTTTCGCCGCCAGGCTGCCGGCCAACGCCAGTATCGGCAGGATGTAGCCGAAGCGGCCGATGAGCATGGCCAGGCCGATCATCAGGTTGTGGTACACGGTGTTGGCGCCAAACCCGGCAAAGGCCGAGCCGTTGTTGGCCGAGCCCGAGGTATAGGCGTACAGCAACTGGCTGAAACCATGCGCCCCCGGGTTGGTGACCGCCCCGGCCGGGCCGGGCAGGCTGGCGGCGATGGCGCCAAGTACCAGCACGCCAACCGGCATCACCAGCAGGGTTGCCACCAGAAGCTGCACTTCACGGGCCTGCAGCTTCTTGCCCAGGTATTCCGGGGTACGGCCAATCATCAGCCCGGCCAGGAACACCGCGATAAGGACGAACAGCAGCATGCCGTAGAGGCCCGCGCCGACGCCGCCGAATATCACCTCGCCGACCATCATGTTGACCATCGCCACCATACCGGTCAGCGGGTTCAGGCTGTCGTGCATGGCGTTGACCGAACCGTTGGAGGCAGCGGTGGTGGTGACCGCCCACAGCACCGAACCGGTGGTACCGAAGCGGCTTTCCTTGCCCTCCAGAGGGGCGGTCTGTTGCACCTGCGTGCTTTCCAGGGCCGGGTTCGGCTGATGCTCGGACCACAGCGCCGTGCTGCCACCGATCAGGAACAGGGCAAGCATGCAGGCGAGGATGGCGCGGCTCTGACGCAGGTCCTTCACGTAGTGACCGAAGGTGAACACCAATGCCACTGGAATGAGGATGATCGATGCCACCTCGAACAGGTTGCTCCAGGCCGTTGGGTTTTCGAACGGGTGCGCCGAGTTGACGCCGAAGAAGCCACCGCCATTGGTACCCAGCTGCTTGATGGCGATCTGGCTGGCGGCCGGCCCCAGCGGAATGGTCTGGTCGGCCCCTTGCAAGGTCAGCGCGTGGGCGTAGTCGGCAAAGGTCTGCGGTACGCCCTGCCATACCAGCAGCAGCGCCAGCAGCAAGCAAAGCGGCAGCAGGCCGTAGAGGGTGGCACGGGTCATGTCGACCCAGAAGTTGCCCAGCGTCGTCGCGCTGCGCCGGGCGATACCGCGGCACAGGACAACCAGTACGGCCAGGCCGGTGGCAGGGCTGACAAAGTTCTGCACGGTCAGGCCAAGCATCTGGCTCAGGTAGCTGACCGACGCCTCACCGCTGTAGGCCTGCCAGTTGGTGTTGGTAACGAAACTGACGGCGGTGTTGAACGCCAGTGACCATTCCTGGCCAGGCAGGTTCTGAGGGTTGAGTGGCAGGTAGCCCTGCAACAGCAGCACGGCGAACAGCAGCAGGAAGCCGACCAGGTTGAACGCCAACAGGGCCAGGGTGTATTGCCGCCAGTTCTGCTCCTGGCTGGCGTTCACACCCGCCAGCCGGTAACAGCCCTGCTCGACCGGCCCCAGTACAGGCGTCAGCCAGGTACGCTGGCCTTCCATGACCTTGTAGTAGAACCGCCCGAGCCAGGGTGCCGGTAGCAGCACGATGACAAAGAATGCCAAGAGCAAGGCGAAATCGTAACTGTGCATGGCCGCTCCCTAGCTGCGATCGGCGCGCAGCAGCGCCACCAGCAGATAAAACGCCAATGCCACTGCCAGCAGCAGTGACAGCCCGTCGAGCATGTTCATGTGTGGATCTCCCCGTGTTACGGCTTGGGCCGCTTTGGGGAAATTGTCCGAGGGAGAGGCGTAAAGGGGCGAGATCGGGGGGTGGGGGTGGGTATAAAGAATGCGTAAAAATCAGCGTTGTGGTCTGCCTGTAACGGCCTCTTCGCGGGCTTGCCCGCGAAAGGGCCGTTACAGGCTTATTGTTGTGGCGGCTGCTGCGCCGCGTTACGGCTCCAGTCCAGCAGCAGGCTGTAGCCTACCGCCAGCAAGGTCGGCCCGATGAAAAGGCCAATGAAGCCAAAGGCAAGCAAGCCGCCGAACACGCCCAGCAGCACGATCACCAGCGGCAGGTTGCCGCCACGGCTGATCAGGTACGGTTTGAGCACGTTGTCCACGCCGCTGATGACGAACGTGCCCCACACACCCAGGAACACCGCCATGCCGTATTCGCCCTTCCACACCAGCCAAGCGGTGGCCGGGATCCAGGCCAGTGGCGGCCCCATGGGGATCAGGCTGAGCATGAAGGTGACCAACCCCAGCACGATCGCCCCGGGCACCCCGGCGATCAGGAAGCCGATCAGTGCCAGCAGGGCCTGCGCGGCCGCCGTGCCGATCACCCCGTTGACCACCCGCTGCACGGTAGCGGCTACCAGGTCCAGGTAATACTCGGCGCGCTCGCCCACCAGCCGGTGCAGCAAGCGCAGCACGAATGCCGCCAAGCGTGGTCCGTCGCGGTAGAAGAAGAACACGAACACCAGGCTCAGGGTCAGTTCCAGCACGCCGCTGCCGATCTGCGCGCTGCGCGCCAGCAACCAGTTGCCCACCTGCCCAAAGTAAGGCTTGATCGAGGTAAGCAAGGCTGCGCCTTGCTGGTCCAGCGATTGCCAACCGTTGACCAGACGCTCGCCAACGAAAGGAATGCCACCCAGCCAGGCCGGTGCATCGGGCAGGCCGTCGACCTGCACGTCACGCACGAACGCCGTAGCGTCGCGAATGTGATCGGCCAGGTTGAACCCCAGCCACACCAGCGGCAGTGCCACGATCAGGATCCAGGCCATGGTCAGCAGGCCGGCGGCCAGCGTCTCGCGACCGCCCAGCAGGCGCGTAAGAAAGCGCATCAACGGCCAGCTGGCAAAGGCCAGGATGGCGCCCCACAGCAATGCCGATATGAAGGGTGCCATCACCCACAGGCCGGCCCCCAGCAATGCCACCAGCAGAATCTGGACCAGCAGGCGATCATTGTTAACCATGAGGGTGCTCGTTCAAGGGATCAGTTCAAGGTGCAGGCCGTCTGTAGGCGCGCTGCCGACTTCAAGACGGCGATTGCGCACCCCGGCCTTGACCAGCGCCTCGCGCCAGGCCTCAGCCTGGGCGCCACTGAGGCTGACGCGCAAGGTGCTGTCAAGGTTCAGGCTGCGGGCCAGCAGGTTTACCCAGGCGTCTTGCGGTGCAGCAAGGTCAGGGTAGTCGAGCTTGCCGGTGTCACGCATTTCGCGCAGCACCGTAGCGGCGGTTGGCAGCAGCTCGCCCAGCGGGCTGCCTGAGATGAACTCTTCCACATGCAGATAGGCACGGCGGTTGCCACGGGTAACGCTGTACAGCGCGACCAGGGTGTCGGCCTCGTCTGCCGAGCGGCGCAGCAGGATGAACGCCTGCTGCTCGTCGCCTCCGTTGAGGCGGGCATTGGCGAACACATCATTGGCCCACAGGCTGGCCTCACCGCAATCACGCCCCTGACACCAGAACAACGGGTAGCCACCCTCGCGTACAAGTGCTTCGCGGGCACTGGTGAAGGCCTCGCGTGCAGTACGCTCGACGGGCAATTCGTAGGTCACCGAGCTGACCTGACCGCGGCTCTCGACTTTGTCATCGACCCGCAGGCGGCCACTGATCTTGCGTAGCGGGCCCATCGGGTAGACCCGCTCCTGCTCCGTCGCCGGGCGTTGATCGACCACCTTGGCGTCCTGCGGGACCGGTAGGCTGCCGGCCCACGACACGGGGGTGGCGAGCACCAGGCAGGCAGCCAAGGCAGTGCGAATGGAAACGGGTACGCTCATTGGCGAACCAGGCGGCGCTCAGCGCCGAATTGAAGCTCCAGGATGTCTGGCAGTTGCATGGTTGTCTCCCTGTTCAACCCGCCAAGCCTCGACACTTGTCCGGTGCAAGTCAAGCAAAGCCAAAGAAGCGATTGATACAGTCTGCAACAAGGGCCGCGCCCTGCGCATCGTTCAGGTGCAGGTGATGGCCGCCGGGTAGTGTCACCTGTTCAAAGGGTAGCTGCTCCAGCAACCCGGTGTGGCGCGCCAGCATACCGTTGGCGGCCACCACCAAGAGCGCCGGGCAACTCACCCGCCGCACATAGGCCATGGCCTGGGCCTCGCTCAGGCGCACCGGCGAGGGCAGGGTCAGCCGGCTGTCGCTGCGCCAGCTATAGCCACCGGGCACTGGCATCAGGCCACGCTGGGCCAGCAGCTCGGCCGCTTCACGGCTGACCGCGACCATGCCTTTCATCCGGGCTTGTACCCCTGCTTCCAATGTCGCATACACCGACTTGCGCTTGCCATCCAGCCGCAACTGGGCTTGCAGTGCCATCCCTAAGCGCTCACCTGCGTCCTGCTCGGCGCCAGTCGGCGGGATGACGCCGTCGATAAGCGCCAGGTGACTGACCCGATCGGGCAATGCACCGGCCAGTTGCACCGAAATGATCGCGCCCAGCGAATGCCCCAGCAGGGCGAAACGCGGCCAACCCAGTTGCTCGGCCACGCGCAGCACGTCATGAGCATAGTCGGCCAGGGCATACCCGGCGCCGAGCGGGCGGTGCTCGGAATAACCATGGCCGGCCAGGTCCAGGGCGACGAGGCGTAGACCTTTCAGCTGCGGTGCCAGGCGGGCAAAGCTGTTGGCGTTGTCCAGCCAGCCATGCAGGGCAATCACCGGCAGCCCGTCTTCGGGGCCGAACAGGTGTGCAGCCAGTTCGATATGGCCCAGGCTCAGGCGAATTTCCTCAACGTGTGCGCTCATGCCTGGCTCCAGCGGTCGAACAGGCCCTTGATCAGGCTGGCAGTGTCGGCCGGGCGCTCCAGGGGGAACATGTGCCCACCCGGTACACTGTGGTATTCACCTTTGGGCATACCGCGCACAGCCAAGGTGTGGTGGCGACGAATGACGTTGCTGCGGTTGCCGCGCACCATGGCCAGCGGCACCTGCAACTGGCGCGCGGGGGCGGGGCTGGTATGCGGGATGCTGCGGTAGATGCTGATTTCAGTGGCAGGGTCGAAGCGCAACTGCAGCCCTTGCCCCACCACCTGCAGGCCGTGTTCTACATAAGCGTCGAGGCAATCGGGATCGAAATGGCGGAACAGTGATTTGCCAGCGAAATAGTCCCGGGCGCTGTCGCGGTCATTGAACGTTTCGCGACGCCCCAGGGTGCGCCCGGCCGGTGTGATACGGTCGATGAAACCAAAGCGCTTGGCTGTGCGCAGCAGCCATTGATCAGCGCGGGTGAGCACCGGAGAGTCGAGCATCACCAGCCCCCGGTAGTACTCGGGGCAGCGCAATGCCGCGTGCAGGTGCAACACGCCACCCAGCGAATGGCCAACGCCCCAGACCGGCTGATCCTGCTGCGCCAGGTGATGCAACAATTCATCGACCAGGCTTTGCCAGTTTTCGTCCACGGGAAAACGCGGGTCATGCGCATGCTGGGCCAGGTGCTGCACCTGATAGTCCGGCGCCAGCGCGGCAAACAGCTTGCCGTAGGTGGCCGATGGGAAACCGTTGGCATGGGCGAAGAAGATCTGCTGCGACATGGCGCCTGGTCCGGACCGGAATGATGGCCCATTGTCGGCATCGCGGGGCAGTTCGGCAATGTCCATAAAGGTCATCGGCGAGGGGGATCAGGTCATGCCGAGCGGTCGAAACTGCTCAGCGACCGACGCAGGCAGGCCTGCATGTAGGCCACTTGGCTCTCCAGCGCCTCGCGGGCCAGACGCTGGTCCTGGTAGTCCAGTTGCAGGCGGCGCAAGGCCAGACAACTGGTTTGCAGCAGGTGCGAGACCCGCAGGCAGGCATCCTGCAGCGTACGCAGGTCCTGCTCGCATTGTTGCCTCGCAGCAGGGTCCAGCCCAGGGTTGTCGTTCACCTTGCGCATCAGGTGGTAAAGCTTGGCATCGGCCGATTCACGCAGCAGGCTGTATTGGGCGAAATCCAGCGAAGTACCTTGGTCAACCTGTTCCAGGGTGGGTTGCAGGTCCAGGGAGCGCAACAGTTCCAGCATTTCACCCCTCATTCGCCGTTCCCTGATGTTTGCCATGTGGCAACGCTAGCAAGCGGTGGTGAAGCGCGACAACTGACAAAAATGCCAGTTGCCTTATCGATCTTTACCCATGCCAGCATGCAGACGCGAGCGAAACATTGGCCTGCACAAGCCATGGGAAGTTCACGCGGGTGAGTGGATGGCCCGAAGCGTCATCAACCCGGCCAGCGGCCACTCCCCTTCCAGCTCCGCCAGGCTGGCAGTGCTCATGGCTGCCGGCTGTTGCCTGTCGCCGTGCTCCAGTGCACCGACCAAGGTACCTACCAGCGGCTGGTGGCTGACCAGCAGCACATGCTCGAGCCCCAGTCGCTCGATTTCGCCGATGACCTGCTGCACATCACCCTCGGGCGTCAGCCAGGGCACGGTGCGCACCGGTTCGGCGAAGCCCAGGGTGTCATGCACCAGCGCGGCGGTCTGCTGGGCGCGTACGTAAGGGCTGGCAACAATCGCCTGCAATGGCTGCCCGATCAGGTAAGCCGCACTGTGCAGCACCTGCTCGCGACCATGGGCAGTCAACCGGCGCTCGGCATCCGTCTTGGCCCGCGGCTCAGCTTCACCGTGGCGCAGCACCCACAGCTTCACAGCTTGGGTTCCTCGTCACGCACCGGATGCGCGGCCGGTGCCACGGCGTGCGCTGCTTCACCTTCCGGCGCACGCGGGGCCGGCCAGTCTGCGAACGGCCACGGCTTCTGGTCGCTGTGGAAACTGCCGAAGCGGCCGATCTGTGCCAGGTACTGGCTCAGACTGTCGCCGAAGTTCATCAGGCTGGCGCTGGGCGCGCCATACACCAGTCGGTAGATCAGCTGTACCAGCACCAGGCCACCCAACAGCAACTCGGCCAGTTGCCAGACCACCAGGAACACCAGCATCCACAGCACCCGCAGGATGATCGACTCGCGCTGGGCGCGTTCGGGCGTATCGTTCATGTGTTGCTCCTTGCTCGTGTCAGAGCCGCCAAGGGCTCAGTTGAAACCGCTGATGGAAATGAAATCGACATCGGTCTTGGGCTCGGCGCGCATCAGGTGCTCGATCACCTGGTTCAGCGTGCGCCCTTCGAACAGGATGGCATGCAGGCCAGCCACCAGCGGCATGTACACCTGCACTTGCTGGGCCTTGGTCTTGAGCACCTTGAGCGTGTTGACCCCCTCGGCCACTTCGCCCAGGCGGTTGACCGCCTCTTCCAGGCTTTGGCCCTGCCCCAGTGCGTAGCCAACCTGATAGTTGCGGCTCTTGGGCGAGGAGCAGGTGACGATCAGGTCACCGACACCGGCCAGGCCGAGGAACGTCATGGGGTTGGCGCCCTGGCTGACGGCGAAACGGGTCATCTCGGCCAAGGCCCGGGTAATCAGCATGCTCTTGGTGTTCTCGCCCATCCCCAAGGCCACCGCCATGCCGGCGATGATCGCGTAGACGTTCTTCAGTGCACCGCCCAGTTCGACGCCGAAACGGTCGGCACTGGCGTAGACGCGGAAGGTGCGCCCGTGCAGTACGGCCTGTACCTGCTGGCACAGGTCTTCGTGCTCACTGGCCACCACTGTGGCAGTCAGCGCATGTTCGGCGATTTCGCGCGCCAGGTTGGGCCCCGACAAAACGCCGATGCGCGCCTCGGGGGCGATCTCTTCGAGGATCTGGCTCATCAGCTTGAAGCTTTGCGCTTCGATGCCCTTGGTCAGGCTGACCAGGCCCTTGCCGCGCAGCAGCTCGGCATGCGGTGCCAGCACGCTGCGCAAGGCACTCGATGGCAGGGCAACGAAGATCAGCTCGCTGGCCTGCAGGGTGGCCAGCAAGTCGTTGACCGGCTCAACCCCATCGTGCAGGCGGATACCCTTGAGATAGCGCGGATTCTCGCGATTCACACGCATGGCCTCGGCCTGCGCCGGGTCGCGCATCCATTGGCGCACCGGCACACCGTTTTCCGCCAGCAGGTTTGCCACGGCGGTGCCGAAGCTGCCGCCGCCCAGAACCGCAACAGGTTGCTGTTCAGTCATATCCAATCCATTAAAGCCAAAAGTTAAGTGGCGACCCGGCCATTATACGGCTCGCCTGCTACAGAACCAGTGTCTGGGCGTTTGCGGTATTTGCCATGGCATTTTCGGAGCCGTCGAGATCGAGCACCGCCACGCGGTACTTTTCAAGACGTACGCCCGACACCCACTGGCAAAACCCCCACGGTCAGTTACCATGCCTGTTTCAATCCTGAAACAAAGGCCGCTCCGTGTTCCCTGGCACGCCCCCGTACCCGCGCCTGCTGTTATTGACCGCCCTGCTCGGCGGTCAGGCCGTGGCCGACGACCTGTTCATCGACAACACCGACCTGCCACAGGTTCTGACCGCCACACGCCTGAAACAATCCCCCGCCGCTGTCCCGGGCAGCATGACCGTACTCGACAGCGAACTGATTCGCGCCAGCGGTGCCCGTGACATCCCCGAACTGCTGCGCCTGGTCCCGGGCATGATGATCGGCTACGGTGCCGGTAATCAACCCACGGTCAACTACCACGGCAGCAACGTCAACGACGCACGGCGCATGCAGGTATTGATCGATGGCCGCTCGGTATACCGCGCAGGCCTGGCCACGGTGGACTGGAGCGACATCCCCTTGGCCATGGAGGACATCGAGCGCATCGAGGTGTTCCGCGGCCCGAACACCGTCAGCTATGGCGCCAACGCGCTGATGGCAGTGGTCAACATCCTCACCCGCAACCCCGCCGACAGCCATGGTACACGGCTGAAAGTGACGCGCGGCCAGGACGGCATCAACGACTTCTATGCCAGCCACGGCTTCGGCTGGGACGGTGGCGACATGCGCCTGTCGCTGTCGGGCCAACAGGACGACGGCTTCGATGAGAACCAGTTTGGCCAGGACTACCGCGACAGCCGCCGCCTGACCCGCTTCAACCTCAGCGCCAACCACAACCTGGCGGTCGACCAGACCCTGGAGTGGCAACTGGCGGCCAAGGAAGGCAGCAATCAGCGGCCCTACACCTACCAGCCGGTGTTCCAGCAGTACGAGTCCGGGAACAATGCCGACGTCAACGCCAAGGACTATGCCGGCTCGTTGCGCTGGACCAAAGACTTCAGCGCTGAACACAGCCTTTATATCCAGGGCTCAGCCCAGCATTTCGATCGCCAGCAAGTGTGGCGCGCCTGTGATGCCTTGCAGTCGTTCAGCCCCGAACTGACCCAGCTCTGGCAGATGAACCCCGACTTCGCGGAAAAAGTGGCGCGCGGTATTGCGACCGGCGCCCCCCTTTCCACTGACGACCCAGCCCTGAAAGGGCTTCTGCAGAAAGTGCAGCAGCAATGGGAGCAGGGAGGGCGGGAGCAGGTCTGCGGCGATGTCGATCAGAGCACCCGTGAAACCCGCTATGACCTGGAAATCCAGGACACCCTGAGCCTGACCGATAGCCTGCGTCTGCTCAGTGGCATGAACTACCGCTATGATCGCGCCGACTCGCAGACCTACTTCAACGGCAGCATCGACGACCAGACCTGGCGCCTGTTCGGCCAGCTGGAATGGCGGGCCGACGAGCACTGGATATTGCAGGGTGGGGCCATGTTCGAAGACTCGCGCCTGTCAGGCAGTTCGCTGACCCCACGCGTCGCGGTCAACTACCTGATCACCCCACGCCACGGCCTGCGTGCGGTGTACTCCGAAGCGGTGCGCTCGCCCGACATGTTCGAGAACAACGTCAACTGGAGTTACACGGTCAAGAACCTCACCCCCAATTCATTCGGCCTGCAAAACGGCGAATACTTCGTCAAGACCCGTGGCCCTGGCGACCTTGAACAGGAGCGCATGCGCTCGCGCGAGCTGGGCTACAACGGCTACTTCAGCGACATCGACCTGAGCCTGGATGTGAAGCTGTTCTACGACGAGATCACCGGCATGATCAGCGAGCCGCTGAGGAACAACCAGTACATCGCCAGCAACGCCAACAAGGCCCGTTTCAGCGGCAGCGAGGCGCAAATGGACTGGCGCCCCACCCTGCGCGACCGCCTGCGCCTGACCTATGCCTACGTCGATGCCTGGGCCAGTAACCCCGACGACCGTCGCCTTAGCGCCCGCAACAGCGGCTCGGCCGGGTGGATGCGCGAATGGGGTGCCGGCTGGTCGAGCGCGCTGTTCTATTACGGTGACGATGCCCTCAACCAGTACCGCTACGAGCGTCTGGACCTGCGCCTGGCCAAGCGTTTTCGGGTGTATGGCAGCAACCTGGAGCTGGCGGCGCTGTGGCAGCAGCGCCTGGACGATGAACCCACCTCGGCCCTGCAGAACCGCTACGACAGCCGTCACCGCCTGAGCGTGAGCGCGGAGCTGGAGTTCTGATGGCCCTGCTGCTGCGCCTGTTGCTGCTCTGCCTGTGGCCGTTGGGGCCTTTGTCCGCCAGCGAAGTCCTGCTGGTGGGGGCTGAGGACCAGCCCGGTGTCCGCAGCTTCATCGCCGCCCTGGAAAGCCGCCGGCCGCACGATCATGTGCAGTTTCAAACCACCGCCAACCTGCCGCGCCCGAGCAAGCTCAAAGCCGACCAACGCCTGATCCTGCTCGACAACGCAGCACTGGAATGGCGCCTGGGAGAAACCGCCGGCCCGCCGGCGCTGGTCATGCGGGTCAGCCGGGTACAGGCTGAACAGCGCCTGGGAAAGTCGCGCCCCGCGTTCCTCACACTGCTGTGGAGCGACGCACCGCTGGGACGGCAACTGCGCCTGGCACGTTACCTGTTGCCGCAGGCCAGGCGCATTGGCGTGCTGTACGGCGAGCACAGCAGCTTTCTGCTGGACGAACTGCGCCATGCTGCGCGGCCGCTAGGCCTGGAGATCGTGGCCCAGGACTGGTCCGACCCGCGTGACAACAGGCCCCTGCAGCACCTGCTGGGCAACAGCGATGTGCTCCTGGGCCTGGACGACCCTGACTTGTACAACTCCAAGACTGCAAAGAACCTGCTGTTGAGCAGTTATGGCCGGCAGATGGCACTGATCGGCCCGAACGCCGGCTTCGTTCGCGCCGGCGCCCTGGCCAGTACCTACAGCGACCAGGACGACTGGCTGTGGGTGCTCGACCAGTTGCTCGACCAGCCGCCGACGCGCTGGCCGCGCAGCCTGTACCCGGTGCGTTACGGCGTCAGTGGCAACCAGCAGGTGGCCCGTGCCCTGGGTCTTGAACCAATCGATCAGAACGCCGCCGTCAAGGCCCTGGCCGAGGGAGAACCCACCCCATGAGCAAACGCTTGAGCTGGGACATTCATACCCGCACGCAGATCATCAGTCTCGGCCCCGCCCTGCTACTGACCTTGCTCTTGATCAGCTTCTTTACCTTCGTACGCATCCAGGACCTGCGCCAGGAACTCAACCACACCGGGCAACTGATCGCCAACCAGTTGGCACCGGCGTCGGAATATGGGGTGATCTCGGGCAACAACGAAGTGCTTGAAGGGCTGATGCGTGCCACCCTCAGCATCCCGCACGTGCGCTTTCTGGAAGTGCAGGACAGCCGCAACCACATCCTGGTGTACGTCGAGCAGTCCGACGAAAGTGCCAACCGCGCGCAACAGGTCGAGGTGTTCCAGGCGCCCATTCGCCTGCAGCAAATCCGCCTGGACAACGACTTCCTGCAACAGGGCAAAGCCACCAGCCCGGCCATCGGTGACGACTACCTGGGCCGCGTGATCGTCGGCATGTCCGATGACGCCTTCAGTCAGCGCCAGCAGGAAATCGTGATCAAGGCCGGAATCCTGGCGTTGTTCGCCCTGCTGTTCACCTTCTTGCTGGCACGCCGCCTGGCCCTGAGCCTGGCCAAGCCGATCAGCGACATGGGCCATGCGGTCAAGGCGATTCAGCAAGGCGAGTACAACACCCCCTTGCCGGTCGTCGACGACAGCGAGCTGGGCCACTTGGCCCGCCACATCAATAACCTGGCCAGCGCCCTGGAGCAGGCCAGCGATGAACAGAAGCAGGCCATCGCCGAACTGATCCAGGCCCGCGAGGAGGCCGAACAGGCCAACCGTGCCAAATCGGATTTCCTGGCGATGATGAGCCATGAGTTGCGCACCCCGATGAATGGCGTGCTGGGCATGCTGCAACTGCTGGAAACCACACCGCTGAGCAGTGAACAGGCCGATTACACGGCAGTGGCCAGCGAGTCCACCGGGCATTTGCTCAAGGTCATCAACGACATCCTCGATTTTTCGCGCATCGAACGCGCTGCGCTGCAGCTGGAGCACATCGACTTCAACCTGGGCGAGCTGATCACCAACAGTGTCCAGTCGTTCCAGCACAGCGCCCAGCAACGCGGCCTGGGCCTGCACCTGCAACTGCCGGCCGGCATCGAGCAGTTGCAGGTGAACGGCGACCCCACGCGCATCCGCCAGATCCTGCTGAACCTGATAGGCAACGCCCTGAAGTTCACCGAACGTGGCCAGGTGCAAGTCGACGCACGCTGGCAGGTGCTCGACCGGCAGTTGATCTGGCTGACCTGCAGCGTGCGCGACACCGGCATCGGCATCGACAGCGACCGCCTGGAAATGATGTTCGTCGCCTTCCAGCAGGCCGACAGCTCGATTTCCCGTCGTTATGGCGGCACCGGGCTGGGGCTGTCGATCGCTCGTACCCTGGCCGAGCGCATGGGCGGCAAGCTACGCGGTGAAAGCCGTGAAGGCCTGGGTTCGACCTTCACCCTGGAGATGCCGTTGGCCCTTGCCAACCCTGCCCCCGTCCCGTTGACGCCGCCAACGACTGTACGAACGACGGTGCCGGACAATGATCAGGTACTGCTGGTGGAGGACAATCCGGTCAACCGGAGTGTCGTGGAAGCCATGCTGCGCAGCCTGGGGCTGGCAGTATGCACGGCAGAAGATGGCCTTGAAGCCGTCGAGCGGGTCGGCCGGCAGCGCTTTGCTGCCGTGCTGATGGATTGCCGCCTGCCTCACCTGGACGGCTATGAAGCCACCCGACGCATCCGCCAGTTGCCCAACGGCGCCGGGCTACCGATCATCGCCCTGACCGCCAACGCGTTGCAGGGCGACCGCGAACGTTGCATGGCCGCCGGTATGGACGATTACCTGAGCAAACCCTTGCGCCGCACCGAATTGCAGCAGGTGCTGCAGCGCTGGTTACCCGGTCAGACAACCGCGACTGGCGATAAATGCTAAAGTGCGGCAGTCTTAAACACTGGACAGGACCTTCATCGGACCTGAAAATAGACGTTTCAGTGCACACCTGTACTTCTTTCGCCAGGTGCGCTGTGACTTTCACCACAACGCAATAGTCTACCTGTAGGCTGCCGTCTCGAAGCGCTTGGTTTTCGGGCCGGCCGGGAAGATTCATCCCCTGCCGCAGGGGGTTATTGAGGAGCTCGCATGACCAAACAACACGCCTTTACTCGGGAAGACCTGCTGCGCTGCAGTCGCGGTGAGCTGTTCGGCCCAGGTAATGCGCAACTGCCCGCGCCGAACATGCTGATGGTCGATCGCATCACCCATATCAGCGAAGAAGGCGGCAAGTACGGCAAAGGTGAATTGGTCGCCGAGCTGGATATCAACCCGGACCTGTGGTTCTTCGCCTGCCATTTCGAAGGCGATCCGGTAATGCCGGGCTGCCTGGGCCTCGACGCCATGTGGCAGCTGGTTGGCTTCTTCCTCGGCTGGCAGGGCCTGCCGGGCCGTGGCCGCGCCCTGGGTTCGGGCGAGGTGAAATTCTTTGGCCAGGTACTGCCTGAAGCCAAGAAAGTCACGTACAACATTCACATCAAGCGCGTCCTGAAGGGCAAGCTGAACATGGCCATCGCCGATGGTTCGGTCAGCGTCGACGGCCGCGAGATCTACACTGCCGAAGGCCTGCGGGTCGGCGTGTTCACCTCCACTGACAATTTCTAAGGGTTATTCGCATGCGCCGCGTCGTTATCACTGGTCTGGGCATCGTATCGTGCCTGGGCAATGACAAAGCTACCGTCACCGAAAACCTGCGCAACAGCCGTCCGGGTATCCGTTTCAACCCGGAATACAAGGAAATGGGGCTGCGTAGCCAGGTTTCCGGGTCCATCGACCTCAACCTCGAAGAACTGATCGACCGCAAGGTTTACCGCTTCGTCGGCCATGCGGCTGCCTACGCCTACCTGGCCATGCAGGACGCGATCAAGGACGCTGGCCTGACCGAAGAGCAGGTTTCCAACCCGCGTACCGGCCTGGTGGCGGGTTCCGGCGGCGCCTCGACCCTGAACCAGATGGAAGCGCTGGACACCCTGCGTGAGAAAGGCGTTAAGCGCGTCGGCCCATACCGCGTTACCCGCACCATGGGCAGCACCGTTTCGGCATGCCTGGCCACCCCGTTCAAGATCAAGGGCATCAACTACTCGATCTCGTCGGCCTGCGCCACCTCGGCTCACTGCATCGGTACCGCACTGGAGCAGATCCAGTGGGGCAAGCAGGACATCGTCTTCGCCGGTGGTGGTGAAGAAGAGCACTGGAGCCAGTCGTTCCTGTTCGATGCCATGGGCGCCCTGTCGACCAAGCGCAACGAAACCCCGGAACTGGCCTCGCGCGCCTACGACGCTGACCGTGATGGTTTCGTCATCGCTGGCGGTGGCGGCATGGTCGTGGTCGAGGAACTGGAACACGCCCTGGCCCGCGGCGCCAAGATCTACGCCGAAATCGTTGGCTACGGTGCCACTTCCGACGGCTACGACATGGTTGCACCGAGCGGCGAAGGCGCCATCCGCTGCATGCAGCAGGCGCTGTCCACTGTCGACACCCCGATAGACTACCTGAACACCCACGGCACCTCGACTCCCGTCGGTGACGTGGCCGAGATCAAGGGCGTGCGTGCCGTGTTCGGCGACAAGGCTCCGAAGATCAGCTCTACCAAAAGCCTGTCGGGTCACTCGCTGGGCGCTGCCGGCGTGCACGAGGCGATCTACTGCCTGCTGATGATGGAAAACAACTTCATCGCCGGCTCTGCCAACATCGACGAGCTGGACGCGGAAGTCGCCGACTTGCCAATCCTGCGTAAAACCGAAGAAAACGCCAAGATCGACACGGTCATGAGCAACAGCTTCGGCTTCGGCGGCACCAACGCCACCCTGGTGCTCAAGCGCTGGGAAGGCAAGTAAGACGCTGCTGCTGTAAATGAAAACGCCCCGACTGGTTCGGGGCGTTTTTGTTTGGGTTGCCTGTGCTGGCCTCTTCGCGGGTAAACCCGCTCCTACACAGGTCATTTGCAGTGCTTGTGGCCATTGCAGGCTAATGGCGCGCCTTGGGCAACACCGCCAGAAAATTCTCCCGGGCCACCTTGTGCGCCACCGACTCCGGCAAGGCATCCAGAAACGGCTTGAACCCGTGCATCTGCTCCCCCAGGCTGCCAAACCGCCCCACCACATCCGACCCCAGCATGAACCGCTCCGGGTACTTCTCGACCAGCGCCAGCCATTCCTTGCGCGGCGCGCCCTGCTCATCCAGCAAATACGGTTGCAGCACACTCCACGACAAATCGACATACAGGTTCGGGTAGTCCTCCAGCAATCGCGTCAGCACCGGCAGTAGAAAGTCCATCTGCGTCTGGTGGCGGTGTATCTCCATGCTGCTGCCCGCGTGCGCCCAGATGAATCGCGTATGCGGGTGATTGCGCAGCGGCTCTTCGATCTCCGCCAGGTACAGCGGGTTGCGCTCGCGCTTGGAGGTGATGTTGGAATGCAGCAGCACAGGCAGGTCGCGCTCGGCCGCCAGATGGTAGATACGCGTCATGGCCTCATTATTGGCACGTGGCGTGTCGCCACTGGTCAGCGCTGTCAGGTCATCATGTCGGGTGAACACCTCGCCGATGCCCTGCCAAAGGCCCGGGTACAAATCGAGCATGCGCTCGATATGGCTGACCGCATTCTTGTCCACCGGGTTGAAACCGCTGAGGAACGGGTGGAAGCGCTTGCGCTGATCACTTGGCAATTGCTGCAGCGCCGCCGCCACGTAAGTATCAGTGGCGCTGTACCAGTAGGCATCAGCGTCATCACCGGCGTAGTAGCGCGGGCGCTTGGGTTCGTCTTCGTGCCATTTCTTGGCCACCGGTATGCCTGAAATCATCGACTGCTCAACCCCTGCGGCATCCATGGCCTTGATCAGCGCCGGCATGCCTTCACTTTCCTGGAAGAAGTCCACGTAGTGCAGATGGGCATCACTGTAGCGGTACTCGCGCGCCTGGGACGCCTGGCACAGCCAGCCGAACAACAGCACACAAGCCAGCGCTCTGGCGGTCATGGTCATCCTCCTCATGCAAGTACGAACCCAGTAGACCAGGCGGCCGCCAAGACGGTTCAGCCACGGCGGGCAAACCGCTATGCTTGAGGCACTTCCACCGTGCCTGGAGCCTTCCCCATGAGCAGCCCACTGGTCATCCACCCCCGAGCCGAGACGGTCGAGGGCCAGCCGATCCTGCGCCCGCTGCCGTCAGCCCAGTGCCGCAGCGTCGGCCCGTTCGTGTTCTTCGACCACATGCTCGAAACAGACTATGCCCCGGGGCATGGCATGGACATCCGCCAGCATCCGCATATCGGCTTGTCGACGCTGACCTACCTGTTCGAAGGCGCAATCCTGCACAAGGACAGCCTCGGCTCGGCGCAGCGGGTGCTGCCCGGTGATGTCAGCTGGATGACCGCAGGCAGCGGCGTCGCCCATGTCGAGCGCACCCCGGAAGATGCCCTGGCCCATGGTTCACGCCTGCATGGGCTGCAGGTATGGCTGGCATCGCCACGCGAGTTTGAGCAAGGCCCGGCAAGCTACAGCCATCACCCCGCCGCGAGCTTGCCCGTCAGTGACAGCCTGGGTGTGCGTATCTGCATGATTGCTGGCAGCGGGTTCTGCCTGGCGTCACCGGTGCCGGTGCTGTCCCCTACCCTTTATGCGCATGTCCGGATGCAACCGGCGACCACCTTGCTGGTACCGACCGAGCATGTGCAGCGAGCGCTGTACGTACTCGATGGTGAGTTGATGATGAACGATGAAGACGTGGAGCCGTGCAGCCTGGTGGTACTGCCGGAAGGGGAAGAGGTGACGTTGTATGCGGAGGGTGAATGCCAATTGGTACTGATTGGCGGCGCACCGCTGGATGGGCCGCGTCGGATGAACTGGAATTTCGTGGCCAGCGACCCGGAACTGATCGAGCGGGCCCGGGCCAGGTGGGCTGCGGGGGATTGGCCGGTGGTGCCGGGGGAACATTCGAGGATCGAGTTACCTCGGTGATCGGGGATGGGCACAGGTCGGCGGTTGGGCGCAGTCCACCGTCGCGTAGGAGCGGGTTCACCCGCGAAGGGCTGCAAAGCAGCCCCCTGCAATCTCAGCGCTGGAACACTTCACTCAGCAGATTATGCATCGAACGGAACGCTCGCTCGGAAGTGCGCCGGTCATACTGCATCTTGCCCGGCATATTGGCATTCGGGTCGGTAAACGAGTGCACCGCGCCACCATAACTGAGCAACTGCCAGTCCACCTTGGCTGCGTTCATCTCGTCTTCGAATGCCGGCAGCTGCTCTTTAGGCACCAATGGATCGGAGGCACCATGCAACACCAGCACCGAGCCCTTGATGCGCTTGGCATCTTCAGGATTCGGCGTGTCCAGGGTGCCGTGGAACGACACGGCCGCACGCAGGTCGGCGCCGCTACGGGCCAGTTCCAAGGCACAGCAGCCACCGAAGCAGAAGCCGAAGGTGGCCACCTTGCCAGGCTCCAGCAACGCCTTCGACTGCCCCAGCAATTGCGCCAAGGCCTCCTGCATGCGCTTGCGCAGTTCGCCACGGTCATTCTTCAGCGGCATCATCGCCACGCCTGCCTCATCGGCATTGGACGGGCGCACCGATTGCCCGTACAGGTCGGCGATCAGCACCACATAGCCCTTCTCGGCCACTTCCTTGGCAATGCGCTCGGCACCTTCACCAATGCCCATCCAGTTCGGCGCCATCACCAGCCCTGGGCGGCCCAGCGCACCCGGCTCATAGACCAAACGGCTTTCGTAGGTCTTGCCAGACAGGTGATAAACCAGCGATTCGACGATTACTTTGCTCATCAAGCACTCCTTTGGCACTCGTCATAAAAAAGCCCGCCGAAGCGGGCTTTGCTGTGCATCAACTCAAGCAGACAGCTCGACCAGTAGCTTGTTCAGGCGACGAACGTAAGCCGCCGGGTCCTTCAGGCTGTCACCGGCCGCCAGGGCCGCCTGATCGAACAGGATGTGCGACAGCTCGGCGAAACGGTCTTCGCTCTGCTCGTGATCCAGCTTCTCGATCAGCGGGTGGCTCGGGTTGAACTCGAAGATCGGCTTGGACTCCGGCACTTTCTGCCCGCTGGCTTCCAGGATCTGGCGCATCTGCAGGCCCAGGTCCTGCTCGCCAATGGCCAGGATCGCCGGCGAGTCGGTCAGGCGGTGCGATACGCGTACTTCGGCCACGCTGTCACCCAGCGCACCTTTCAGTCGCTCGACCAGACCTTCCTTGTCCTTGGCGACTTCTTCCTGGGCTTTCTTGTCTTCCTCCGAATCCAGCTTGCCCAGGTCCAGGTCGCCACGGGCAATATCGACAAAGGCCTTGCCGTCGAATTCGTTGAGGTAGCTCATCAGCCACTCGTCGATGCGATCAGTGAGCAGCAGCACTTCGATGCCTTTCTTGCGGAAGACTTCCAGGTGCGGGCTGTTCTTGACCTGCGCGTACGACTCGCCGGTGAGATAGTAGATCTTGTCCTGACCTTCCTTGGCGCGGGCCAGGTAGTCGGCCAGGGCGACGCTCTGCTCGCCGCTGTCGTCCTGGGTGGACGCAAAGCGCAGCAGACCGGCGATTTTCTCCTTGTTGGCGAAGTCTTCGGCCGGGCCCTCTTTCAGCACCTGACCGAAGTTTTTCCAGAAGCCCTTGTATTTCTCGGGTTCGTTCTTCGCCAGCTTCTCCAGCATGTCCAGCACACGCTTGGTCAGCGCGGTCTTCATCGAATCGATGATCGGGTCTTTCTGCAGGATTTCACGCGACACGTTCAGCGACAGGTCATTGGAATCAACCACACCCTTGATGAAGCGCAGGTACAGCGGCAGGAACGACTCGGCCTGGTCCATGATGAACACACGCTGCACGTACAGCTTCAGGCCGCGCGGCGCTTCGCGCTGGTACAGGTCGAACGGCGCACGGGCCGGCACGTACAGCAGCGAGTTGTATTCGAGCTTGCCTTCGACCTTGTTGTGGCTCCAGGCCAGCGGGTTTTCGAAGTCATGGCCGATGTGCTTGTAGAACTCCTGGTACTCCTCGTCCTTCACTTCGGTGCGCGAACGGGTCCACAGGGCGCTGGCGCGGTTGACGGTTTCCCACTCTTCGGCCGGCTGCTCTTCACCTTCGGTGGCGGCCTGCTCTTTCGGCAGTTGAATCGGCAGGGCGATGTGGTCGGAGTATTTCTTGACCACGTTGCGCAGGCGCCAGCCATCGGCGAACTCCTGCTCGTCCTTCTTCAGGTGCAGGACGATACGGGTACCGCGCTGTGGTTTGTCGATGGTGGCGACTTCGAATTCGCCCTCGCCTTTCGACGACCAGTGCACACCTTCGGCCGCTGGCTGGCCGGCACGGCGGCTGTACACGTCGACCTTGTCGGCAACGATGAACGCGGAGTAGAAGCCCACGCCGAACTGACCGATCAGGTGCGAGTCCTTCTTCTGGTCACCGGTGAGGTTCTTCATGAAGTCGGCAGTACCGGACTTGGCGATGGTGCCCAGGTGGGCAATGACGTCTTCGCGGCTCATGCCGATGCCGTTGTCCTCGAGGGTCACGGTACCGGCGTCCTTGTCGAAGCTCAGGCGAATCTTCAGGTCAGCATCGCCCTCGAACAGCTCTGGCTTGGCCAGGGCTTCGAAACGCAGCTTGTCGGCGGCGTCGGAAGCGTTGGAAATCAGCTCCCGCAGGAAGATTTCCTTGTTCGAGTACAGCGAGTGAATCATGAGGTGCAGCAGTTGCTTCACCTCGGTCTGGAAGCCCAGCGTTTCCTTTTGTGTTTCCACAGTCATGGTCTTCGAAACTCCGATCTGATGGCGTTGGCGCCTGGCGGCCGGTTCGGCCAGCGTTAACGGCGGATGTCATGCAGATGGGGGCTGCCCGGATGATTTCAAGGGCTTTTCCGGTTCGATCTTGAAATGCGCACGGGCCGTGGCAATCGGCGACTGCCTGTCGCCCTGCCAGGCGGTGATGGCCACATTGGTCACCCGCCGGCCCTGGCGCCACAGCTGGCACTGGGCGTAGGTATCGCGAAAATGCCCGGCGCGCAGGTAGTCGATGGAAAAGTCGATGATCTTCGGAATGCTTGCGCTCTCGCTGTAGATCAGCAGGTACAGCGCTGCCGACAGCTCCATGAAGCCGGCGATCACGCCGCCATGGATGGCCGGTAGCAGTGGGTTGCCGATATTGTCCGGGCTGGCCGGCAGGCGGAACAACACGTCATCGCCCTGACGCTCGCATTCGATGCCGATCAGCCCGGCATAGGGAATCAGTGCCAGCAACGGTCGATAGTCGCCCACCGCATGGGCGGCGTTGAGCTGCTGGCGTACCGCGTGCGGAATCATGCCTTGCCCTCCTTCAGACTGTCGCCGAAACGGATGCCGCCCTTGATGTCCTGGCCCAGGCGCATGAACGTGCCCACCACCTGGCAGATGGGCTGGTCGGGGTCGTCCTGGTAGGCGGTGCCACGGGTGAAGATCACGTCGCGGGTAACACGGTAGCACTGGGCGTGGCCATAGATGTCCTTGCCGGCCTCAGCCGGGTGCATGTAGTCGATACGCAGGTCCAACGTCGGGCACACTTCGAAGCGCGGCAGCACACACAATGTGGCCATGCCACAGGTGGTGTCCATCAGCGTGGTCAGCGCACCGCCGTGCACGGCACCGGTTTGCGGGTTGCCGACAATCGCCGGCGACCACGGCAGGACCAGGGTCATGCCATCGCCATCAGCCTGCGCCACGCGCATCTGCAACAGCTGACAATGTTTTAACGCCGAGAGAAAGCGCTCGGCCATTGCCATCAAGGTTGAATCGCTCATCGGCTGTTCCCATCGGCCGCAGGGCAGCGGCATAAATTCGTTAAAAAGTCCATGTAGAACGGGACGTTATATATCTGTAATCTTCGTTGAACTTATTCCGCGTAGTTGTACTCGAAGGAACAAGTCACTTATTCCACCAAGGAGAAACACCCCCATGCGTAAACCTTTTGCTTTTGCTCTGATGCTGGCCGCTGCCATGGGCCTGGCTGCTTGCGATAAAGCGAGCGAAGACAAAGCCCAGGACGCACAGCAACACGCCGAGCAAGCCCAGGAAAAAATGGGTGAAGCTCAGGATAAGATGAACGAAGCCGCCGAGGAAAACGCCGAAGCTGCCAAAGATCAGGCCGAAGCCGAGCAGAAGGCTGCCGAAGAAGCCGCTCCGGCTACTCCGGCTCCTACTACACCGGCAGAACCTGCCAAGCAGTAATTGGCTAAAACAAAAAAACCCGACGATGTCGGGTTTTTTTGTGCCTGCGAACTTTCGATTAATCGTTTCAGTTGGAAACAACCGAGCTTTCCTTGGCCGGCTCCGACACTACACTTTCGGTCGGTGTGAACACCATCACATCGAGTACATCCGAATGGAACTCTCGACGGTACAGAATCAGCACTACTCCCACACTCATCGCCATGAACAACCATGGGCTGATAAACCAGCTCAACATGGCCATGCCGAAGTAATACGAACGCAGCCCCAGGTTGAACTGGTTAGCCGCCAACGACAATACCCGTGCCGCGCGGGAAGCGAACGCCTTGCGCTCCAGCTCATTGACCAGCCGTTCGCCGATCATCGGCGCCGAGCCCACCAGCACAGCGGCAAAGTTGTATTGGCGCATGCACCAGCTGAACGTGAAGAAGGCATAGACAAATACCATGGCCAGGCACAGCAGCTTGATCTCCGACATGCCCTGGGATGTTTGCTGAACCAGCGGCAGGTCGGCCAGCAATGACAGTGCCCGGTCGGAGGCACCGAGCACGGTGAGGATGCCAGCCAGAATGATCAGGGTGCTGGAGGCGAAGAACGAAGCGTTGCGCTCCAGGTTACCGATCACGCTGGCATCGGCGATGCGGTTGTCGCGCAGCAGCATGCGGCGCATCCAGTCTTCGCGGTACAAGTGCAGCACGCTGGCCAGGCACGCGGTGTCGCGCCCCTTCCAGATCGCATAGCGGGTATAGCCACCCCAGCACAGGGCGAACCAGGCGATGGCCAGCAGGTTGTTGAGGTTGCTTTGGATGAAGTTCATGCAGGGTTACCGAAAGGGCCATGTGCCTAAAGGATAGGGACCGGATTTCGACGCTGGCAAGCGGCAAAAGGCACACCTGCACACTGAAAAATGCATTACCTGCTGCGAAGCGGCCGAAACCGGCAAACAGCAAAAAGCCCCGCATCCTTTCGGAGACGGGGCTCTCTTGTTTTCACCCTTGGCGGGCACCCTTCGGCTTGTGGCCGGTGCCGCCCTCAGGCTTCCACTTGTCCGGTCAGGCCAGCGCCTCGCGCGGCTTGCCGAGCATGCGGTCGCAGGCCACGGCACCCACCAGGGTCACCACCGAAGGTACCAGCCAGGCCATGCCGGCATCACTCAATGGCAGGTGCGCCATGAAGTCTGGCAACACGTGGGCAAGGCTGCTGCCCTTGATCGCATCGACCATGCCGAACAACAGCGATACCAGCATCACGGGTGCCAGGATGCGCGTTGGCGAGTTCCACAGGTCTTTCACGAAGCTCAGGCCAACCACCACGATGCACGGCGGATAAATGGCGGTGAGCACCGGGATCGAGAACATGATCAGCTTGGTCAGGCCAAGGTTGGAAATCAGCAGCGAGAAGCCGGCGAGGATCACCACCAGCGCGCGGTACGACAGCGGCAGGATCTGGCTGAAGTACTCGGCGCAGGCACAGGTCAGGCCAACCGCGGTCACCAGGCAGGCCAGCGCGATCAGCACGGCCAGGAAGCCGCTGCCCAGGGAGCCGAAGGTATGCTGTACGTAGGCATGCAGCACCGCCGCACCGTTGGTGGCGTCAGCCGCGATGTCGTGGCTGGTGGCACCCAGGCGGAACAGGCTGATGTAGACCAGGGCCAGCCCGACACCGGCGATCAGGCCGGCGATGATGGCGTAGCGGGTAATCAGCCTCGGCGACTCGACACCGCGCGAGCGAATGGCATTGACAATGACGATACCGAACACAAGGGCACCCAGGGTATCCATGGTCAGGTAGCCATCAGAGAAGCCCTTGGAGAACGCAGCGGCAGCATAGGCAGGCTGTGCGTCACCAATGCTACCGGCGGGCAGCGCGAAGGCAGCGATGCCCAGTACGGCCAGGGCAATGATCTTCAACGGTGCCAGGAAGCGGCCCACGGTGTCGAGCAACTTGCCAGGGTACATGGACACGGCCAGCACGACGATGAAGTACACCAGGCTGTAGATGAACAGCGCCAGCGGGCTTTCACCGGTCAGCGGTGCAACGCCCACTTCGAACGACACGGTGGCCGTACGCGGGGTGGCGAACAATGGGCCGACCGACAGGTAGCACACGGCTGCCAGCAGGCCGCCGAAGAACTTGCCGATCGGGCTGCTCAGTGCATCCATGCCGCCACCGACCTTGGCCAGGGCGACCACCGTGATGACCGGCAGGCCCACGGCAGTGACCAGGAAGCCCAGGGCCGCCATCCATACGTGCGGGCCAGACTGCAGGCCGACGATAGGCGGGAAGATGATATTGCCTGCACCCACGAAAAGCGCAAACGTCATAAAGCCAAGCGCCAGGATATCCTGGCCTTTGAGAACTTTCATTTAAGGTAGTACCACACTGCTGAAATCGGGATTCGAGAGGGGATTTCCCTTTGGGTAAGGGGAAATGCTGCCCGGCTTGATAGGCCAGACCCGTTTAGCGTGTCGTTCCCTTTTGGGGTACGGGCACAGAGTGAACGCGTAATGTAACTGGTTTGTCAGTCAAACGCACTGGCACAGTGCTGCTTGTCCGATGTGCGTACATGTTTGTCGTCTGTGTGACCGAGGACGGCAGGTATTATCCTCGGATTGAAACATTCGTCTACGTGAAAATTCCTATCAAACCTATCGAAGAGTCTCTATTGCCAGCACCGACCTCTTCGCGGGTAAAACCGCTCCTACAAACCCCACATACGACAAAGGCCACCCGAAGGTGGCCTCTGTGCGCGTGGGGGGTGTAGCAGTATTACTTCTTGGCTTCCCAGCCAGTCAGCTCGGCCAGGGCCTTGCCGATGTCAGCCAGGGAACGCACGGTTTTCACACCCGCGTCCTGCAGGGCGGCGAACTTCTCATCCGCAGTGCCCTTGCCGCCGGAGATGATGGCGCCAGCGTGGCCCATGCGCTTGCCTGCAGGTGCAGTAACACCGGCGATGTAGGAAACGACAGGCTTGGTGACGTGGGCCTTGATGTAGGCCGCAGCTTCTTCTTCAGCCGAACCGCCGATCTCACCGATCATGACGATCGCTTCGGTCTTCGGGTCTTCCTGGAACAGCTTCAGGATGTCGATGAAGTTGGAGCCCGGGATTGGGTCACCGCCGATGCCGACGCAGGTCGACTGGCCGAAGCCGGCGTCGGTGGTCTGCTTCACAGCTTCGTAGGTCAGAGTGCCGGAACGCGAAACGATACCGACCTTGCCTGGCAAGTGGATGTGGCCTGGCATGATGCCGATCTTGCACTCGCCCGGGGTGATGACACCTGGGCAGTTAGGGCCGATCAGGGTCACGCCCAGCTCGTCGCACTTGACCTTGGCATCCAGCATGTCCAGGGTAGGAATGCCTTCGGTGATGCAGACGATCAGCTTGATGCCGCCAAAGGCAGCTTCCAGGATCGAGTCTTTGCAGAACGGAGCCGGTACGTAGATGACCGAAGCGTCAGCGCCGGTCGCTTCCACGGCTTCCTTGACGGTGTTGAACACCGGCAGGCCCAGGTGGGTGGTGCCACCCTTGCCTGGGGTTACGCCGCCGACCATCTTGGTGCCGTAGGCAATGGCCTGTTCGGAGTGGAAAGTACCCTGCGAGCCGGTGAAGCCCTGGCAGATGACTTTGGTATCTTTATTGATCAGGACGCTCATTACTTGCCCTCCGCAGCTTTGACAACTTGTTGAGCAGCGTCGGTCAGGCTGGTTGCCGCAATGATGTTCAAACCGCTTTCTGCCAGTACTTTAGCGCCCAGTTCGGCGTTGTTGCCTTCGAGGCGAACGACGACCGGAACTTTAACGCCGACTTCTTTCACTGCACCGATGATGCCTTCGGCAATCATGTCGCAGCGAACGATGCCGCCGAAGATGTTGACCAGAACGGCCGCGACATTGCTGTCGGACAGAATGATCTTGAACGCTTCGGTAACGCGCTCTTTGGTAGCACCACCGCCAACGTCGAGGAAGTTGGCCGGCTTGCCGCCGTGCAGGTTGACGATGTCCATGGTACCCATGGCCAGGCCGGCACCGTTGACCATGCAGCCGATGTTGCCTTCAAGGGCAACGTAGTTCAGTTCGAACTTGGCAGCGTGGGCTTCACGGGCGTCGTCCTGCGACGGGTCGTGGAAGGTTTTCAGCTTCGGCTGACGGTACATGGCGTTGGCGTCGATGTTGATCTTGGCATCGAGGCAGTGCAGGTCGCCATCGGCCTTGATCACCAGCGGGTTCACTTCCAGCAGCGCCAGGTCATGATCCTTGAACAGCTTGGCCAGGCCAACGAAGATCTTGGCGAACTGTTGAACTTGCTTGCCTTCCAGGCCCAGCTGGAAAGCCAGCTCGCGACCCTGGAACGGCTGAGCGCCGACCAGTGGGTCGATGGTGGCCTTGAGGATTTTCTCAGGCGTTTCGTGAGCGACTTTCTCGATGTCCACGCCACCTTCGGTGGAAGCCATGAACACGATACGGCGGCTCGAACGATCGACTACAGCGCCCAGGTACAGCTCTTTGGCGATGTCAGTGCAGGATTCGACCAGAATCTTGGAGACGGGTTGACCGTTGGCATCGGTCTGGTAGGTAACCAGATTCTTGCCCAACCACTGTGCAGCGAACGCCTTGGCGTCTTCCTTGCTGCGAACCAGCTTTACGCCGCCCGCTTTACCGCGACCACCCGCGTGAACCTGGGCTTTTACAACCCACTCGTTCCCGCCGATCTTGTCGCAGGCTTCTGCAGCTTGCTCAGGGGTGTCGACTGCGAAACCCTTGGAAACTGGCAGGCCGTACTCAGCGAACAGCTGCTTACCCTGATACTCGTGAAGATTCATGCTTTTTACCGTCTTCGTTAGGTACTGCGCTTCGGCGCTGCGCCATCAGTGGCGCCGCACCACCTGTGACCGTTGACCCCGGGTTTCCCGTGTGATCCGGTCCGGCGGACTTTCCGCGGTGAGTCATGCACGCAAGACTCACGACGGGCAGCCCGCCGTGGTTTCTTATAATTAACGCTTCTTACGGTTGGCCACGTGAATGGCGCCGCCATTCACCGCCAGCGCTGCTTCATGCAACGCTTCGGACAGGGTTGGATGGCTGAAGACCATCATGCCCAGATCCTCGGCACTGGTGCCGAATTCCATTGCGATTGCGCCCTGCTGCACCAGTTCGGCAGCCGATGGGCCAATCACGTGAACACCCAGAACGCGGTCGGTCTTGGCATCGGCGATGACCTTGACGAAACCACCGGTGTCGTTGGCAGCCATCGCACGGCCGCTGGCCGCGAACGGGAAGGTGCCCACGTTAACCTCAACGCCCTCGGCCTTCAAGGCCTGTTCGGTCTTGCCGACCCACGCGATTTCCGGGTGGGTGTAGATGACCGATGGGATCAGGTCGTAGTTCATCTGGGCCTTGTGGCCCTTGATGCGCTCGACGACCATGATGCCCTCTTCCGAAGCCTTGTGGGCCAGCATCATGCCGCGTACCACGTCACCGATGGCGTACACGCCCGGAACGCTGGTGGCGCAGTAATCGTCGACGAAGATGTAGCCACGCTCGTCGATGGTCACGCCGCTGTCGGCAGCCAGCAGATCGGTAGTCACCGGGCGACGGCCGACGGCAACAATCAGCTTGTCGAAGGTGATCTTCTGCTCGCCTTCGGCGTTGGTGTAGGTCACTTCGACTTCGTTGCCGTTGACTTTCGAGCCGGTGACGCGAGCGCCCAGCTTGATGTCCAGGCCTTGCTTGGTCAGGGTCTTCTGGGCTTCTTTCGACACGGCGGTGTCGGCAGCCATCAGGAAGGTGTCCAGGGCTTCCAGGACGGTCACTTCAGCACCCAGGCGAGCCCAAACCGAACCCAGCTCCAGGCCGATCACGCCTGCACCGATAACGCCCAGGCGCTTCGGTACGGCCTGGAATTCCAGGGCGCCGGTGGAGTCGACGATGACGTTCTGGTCGACCGGGGCCGGCGGAATGTCGATCGGGCGCGAGCCGGAAGCCAGGATCACGTTCTCGGCTTCGATGACTTCGGTGGTGCCGTCAGCCTTGGTGACTTCGACTTTCTTGCCGGCCAGCAGCTTGCCGTGGCCCTGGATCGAAGTGACGCCGTTGGCCTTGAACAGGGTGGCAACGCCACCGGTCAGGTTCTTGACGATGCCGGCCTTGCGGCCAACCATCGCGGCGACGTCCATCTTCACTTCGCCCGTGGAGATACCGTGGACGTTGAAGCTCTCTTTGGCTTCCTTGTACTTCCAGGAGCTGTCCAGCAGCGCCTTGGAAGGAATGCAACCTACGTTCAGGCAGGTGCCGCCCAGGGCCAGTTTGCCCTCGGCGTCGGTGTACTTCTCGATACAGGCAGTCTTCAGACCAAGTTGGGCAGCCTTGATGGCAGCCACATAGCCGCCTGGGCCTGCACCGATTACCACTACGTCGAATTTCTGGGTCATAAAAGATTCCTTATCAGCTACAAGCTACAAGCCGCGAACCGCGCGGCCTGGCTTCTTGCGAAGCCAGGCCCGGCACGGTACGCAGCCAGAGGGTTAGATGTCCAGCAGCAGGCGGGACGGATCTTCCAGCAGGTTCTTGATAGTGACCAGGAAGGTTACCGCTTCCTTGCCGTCGATCAGGCGGTGATCGTACGACAGCGCCAGGTACATCATCGGGCGAATCACGACCTGGCCATTGATGGCCATCGGGCGCTGGATGATGTTGTGCATGCCGAGAATGGCGGCCTGCGGCGGGTTGACGATCGGGGTCGACATCATCGAACCGAAGGTGCCACCGTTGGTGATGGTGAAGGTGCCACCGGTCATCTCTTCGATGGACAGTTTGCCGTCACGGGCCTTCTTGCCGAAGGTAGCGATGCCGTTCTCGATTTCAGCCAGGCTCATCGACTCGGCGTTACGCAGCACCGGCACCACCAGGCCACGGTCGCTGGACACGGCAACACCGACGTCGGCGAAGCCGTGGTAGACGATGTCGTTGCCGTCGATCGAGGCGTTGACGGCCGGGAAGCGCTTCAGCGCTTCGGTAGCGGCTTTGACGAAGAACGACATGAAGCCCAGGCGCACGCCATTGTGGGTCTTCTCGAACAGGTCCTTGTACTTCGAACGCAGGGCCATGACTTCGGTCATGTCCACTTCGTTGAAGGTGGTCAGCATCGCCATGTTCGACTGGGCTTCGACCAGGCGCTCGGCGATCTTGGCACGCAGGCGGGTCATCGGCACACGCTTCTCGGTACGGTCGCCAGCGGCGACGACAACCGGGGCAGCGGCAGCAGCGGCAGGCTTGGCAGCCGGTGCAGCGGCAGGTGCCGACTTCTTCTTGGCAACAGCAGCAACCACGTCTTCCTTGGTGACGCGACCGCCTTTACCGGTACCTGCAACGGTAGCCAGGTCGATGCCGTTTTCTTCAGCCAGCTTGCGCGCGGCCGGGGCTGCGATCGGGTCATCTTCGCCGGCGTCAGCGGCAGCAGCGGCCGGAGCAGCTGCAGGTGCGGCTGCCGCGGCAGGCGCAGCGGCAGCACCGCCCTCAACGATCGAACCCAGCAATTCGTCGGACAGGACGGTGTCGCCCTCGCCCTTGACGATGTCGCCCAGCACGCCATCGGCAGTAGCCAGTACTTCCAGGACAACCTTGTCAGTCTCGATGTCGACGATCAGCTCGTCACGCTTGACGGCTTCGCCCGGCTTCTTGTGCCAGGTGGCAACGGTGCCATCGGCAACCGATTCCGGGAAGGTTGGGGCTTTGATCTCGATAGCCATTATCTGTGTTTCCTTAAATTCGGTTTCAGGTGCGCGAAGGCGTTAGACAGTGAAGGCGTCTTGCAGCAGTTTTTCCTGCTGTTCGGCGTGCTTCGAAGCGTAACCACAGGCTGGCGCGGCAGAAGCGTCGCGACCGGCGTATTCCAGGACCAGTGCCTTGTTGTGGCGGCCCAGGATACGGCGCATGTGGTGCTGGCTGCTGTACCAGGCGCCCTGGTTCATCGGCTCTTCCTGACACCAGACCGCATGCTTGAGGTTGGTGTAAGGGGCGAGGATTTCGACCAGATCGTCCTCAGGGAACGGATACAGCTGCTCGATACGCAGGATGGCGATGTCTTCGCGGCCTTCGGCACGGCGTTTTTCCAGCAGGTCGTAGTAGACCTTGCCGCTGCACAGCACCAGACGCTCGACCTTGGCCGGATCGATTGCGTCGATTTCCGGGATCACGGTCTGGAACGAGCCTTCTGCCAGGTCTTCCAGGGTCGAGATGGCCAGCTTGTGGCGCAGCAGCGACTTCGGCGTCAGGACTACCAGCGGCTTGCGCAGCGGGCGAATGACCTGGCGACGCAGCAGATGGTAAATCTGTGCCGGCGTCGTCGGTACGCAGACCTGGATGTTGTGCTCGGCGCACAGCTGCAGGTAACGCTCCAGACGCGCGGAGGAGTGCTCCGGCCCCTGCCCTTCATAGCCGTGTGGCAGCAGCATGGTCAGACCGCACAGGCGGCCCCACTTGTGCTCACCACTGGTGATGAACTGGTCGATCACCACTTGCGCACCGTTGGCGAAGTCGCCGAACTGGGCTTCCCAGATCACCAGCGCGTTCGGCATGGTGGTGGAGTAGCCGTATTCGAAGGCCAGTACCGCTTCCTCGGACAGGAACGAATCGTACAGATCGAAACGTGGCTGGCCTGGGAACAGGTTCTGCAACGGAATGTAGGTGCTGGCGTCCTTCTGGTTGTGCAACACCGCGTGACGGTGCGAGAAGGTGCCACGGCCGATGTCCTGGCCGGTCATGCGGATCGGGTGACCTTCGAACTGCAGGGTGGCGTAAGCCATGGTCTCTGCATAACCCCAGTTGATCGGCAAGCCACCGGCCTGCATCTTCTGACGGTCTTCGTAGATCTTCGACACCTGACGCTGGACCACGAAACCTTCCGGCAGCTCGAGCAGCTTGGCCGACAGATCCTGCAGGGTCTTGAGGTCGAAACGGGTGTCGTGACGCGCGGTCCAGGCATGGCCCAGGTACGGACGCCAGTCGACGAACAGCTCGCGGTTCGGCTCCTTGACCAGGCTTTTTACCACGTGCAGGCCATTGTCCAGCGCGTTGCGGTACTCGTCGATCTTGGCCTGAGCGCGCTCGGCGTCGATGCGACCGGCCTGGATCAGCTGCTCGGCATACAGCTCACGGGTAGTGCGCTGCTTGCTGATCTGCTGGTACATCAGCGGCTGGGTGCCGTTAGGCTCGTCAGCCTCGTTGTGGCCACGGCGACGGTAGCAGACCAGGTCGATGACCACGTCACGCTTGAACTGCATGCGGTAGTCGATGGCCAGCTGGGTAACGAACAGCACGGCTTCCGGGTCATCGCCGTTCACGTGCAGGATCGGTGCCTGGATCATCTTGGCAACGTCGGTCGCGTACTCGGTGGAGCGCGCATCCAGCGGGTTGCTGATGGTGAAACCAACCTGGTTGTTGATCACGATGTGCACGGTACCGCCGGTCTTGAAACCGCGGGTCTGCGACATCTGGAAGGTTTCCATGACCACGCCCTGGCCAGCGAACGCAGCGTCGCCGTGGATCGAGATCGGCACCACCTTGTCGCCAACGGTGTCGTTGCGGCGGTCCTGACGGGCGCGCACCGAACCCTCGACCACCGGCGAAACGATTTCCAGGTGGGACGGGTTGAACGCCATGGCCAGGTGCACTTCGCCACCCGGGGTCATCACGTTCGAGGAGAAGCCCTGGTGATACTTCACGTCACCGGAGCCCAGCTCGTTCATCTTCTTGCCTTCGAACTCGTCGAACAGCTCGCGCGGGTTCTTGCCGAAGGTGTTCACCAGCACGTTCAGGCGGCCACGGTGGGCCATGCCGATCACGACCTCCTTGGCGCCGTAAGAGCCGGAACGCTGGATCATTTCATCCAGCATCGGAATCAGGCTCTCGCCGCCTTCAAGGCCGAATCGCTTGGTGCCCGGGTACTTGGTGCCCAGGTACTTTTCCAGGCCCTCACCGGCGGTTACGCGCTCGAGCAGGTGGGCCTGCACGTCAGCGGAATACTCCGGACGGCCGCGCACGCTTTCCAGCCGCTGCTGGAACCAGCTGCGCTGCTCGGAATCGACGATGTGGGTGAATTCGGCGCCAATGGTGCGACAATATGTCTTCTGGAGTGCATCGAAGATGTCGCGTAGGCTCGCCTCCTCTTTGCCGATGAACAGGTCGCCGGCACGGAAGGTCGTATCAAGATCGGCATTGGTCAAGCCGTAGTGATTGATCGACAGGTCTACGGGCGCAGGACGCTGCCACAACCCCAACGGGTCGAGCTTGGCAGCCTGATGGCCGCGCATACGATAGGCCTGGATCAGTCGCAGAACTTCAACCTGCTTCTTCTCGTGTTCACTGCTCACGCTCCCGGCGGAAACCGGTTGGGCGCGGCGCTGGTTCTTTGCCAGCAGTACGAAATGGTCGCGGATTGTCGAGTGCGATACATCAGTAGCGGTGCTGCCGTCGGCTGGCAACTTCTGGAAGTAAGTGCGCCACTCTTCTGGCACAGCGTTAGGGTCGTGCAGGTAGAGCTCGTAGAGCTCTTCCACATATGCAGCGTTACCACCTGAAAGGTGGGCGCTATCCCACATGCGCTGCATCACGCTTTCTTGCATGCTTGGTCACCCTCGATTAGGGGACTGATCGGCGAGAGCCACAGCAAACCTGGAAAAGTCCGAAAACAGCGACTGAACCACGCCACTTGGATCCTGCTGATTTTCCGGGTACCAGCCCGGAAAGCCCCTGCTGGTCTCATATCTTCATAGGTAATGAACGCGGGCTTTGTGGGCCCTTGTTCGGGTTTTACCTCAGTGCGGGCTCACCACCCGCACCTCGGCTTACTGCAGGTACAACGCTTTGTATCAGGTGCCGCTTTGCAGCAGCATGTTACGTACGTGACCGATTGCCTTGGTCGGGTTCAGACCTTTCGGGCAAACGTTTACGCAGTTCATGATCCCGCGGCAGCGGAATACGCTGAACGGGTCATCCAGGGACGCCAGGCGCTCCTGAGTCTTGGTATCGCGGCTGTCGGCAAGGAAGCGGTAGGCTTGCAGCAATGCTGCCGGGCCCAGGAACTTGTCCGGGTTCCACCAGAACGACGGGCAGGAAGTCGAGCAGCAAGCGCACAGGATGCACTCGTACAGGCCGTCCAGCTTGTCACGGTCTTCCGGCGACTGCAGGCGCTCGATGGCCGGGGCCGGGGTGTCGTTCTGCAGGAACGGCTTCACCTTCTCGTACTGCTTGTAGAAGATGCTCATATCGACCACCAGGTCACGAATGACCGGCAGGCCTGGCAGAGGACGCAGAACCAGCTTGCCGCCCTTCACCACCGCCGACAGCGGGGTGATGCAGGCCAGGCCGTTCTTGCCGTTCATGTTCATGCCATCGGAACCGCAAACGCCTTCACGGCAGGAGCGACGGTACGAGAAACCCTCGTCCTTTTCCTTGATCAGTGCCAATACATCCAGCACCATCAGGTCCTTGCCGCCGGTATCGACGTCGAACGACTCCATTTTTGGCGCCGAGTCGGTGTCCGGGTTGTAACGATAAACTTCGACTTTCAACATAGCAGCCACCCTTAGTAAGTCCGGACTTTTGGTTCGAAGGCTGGAACAGTCTTCGGCGCAAAGTTGACGCCGCGCTTGGCAACGCGCTTCTCACCCGGGTAGTACAGGGTGTGGCACAGCCAGTTTTCGTCGTCACGGTCTTCGAAGTCTTCACGGGCGTGAGCGCCGCGGGACTCTTTACGGGCTTCGGCCGCGATGGCGGTAGCTTCGGCGACTTCCAGCAGGTTCTGCAGCTCCAGCGCTTCGATACGCGCGGTGTTGAAGGCCTGGGACTTGTCGTTGATCTTGACGTTGGCGATACGGTCACGCAGACCGGCCAGCTGCTCGATACCCTTCTGCATGTATTCGCCAGTACGGAATACACCGAAGTAGTTCTGCATGCAGCTCTGCAGCTCGCGCTTCAGGCTGGCAACGTCTTCACCGCTGGTACGCTCGTTGAGCTTGTTCAGGCGGTTCAGGGCAACATCGACGTCGGTGTCGCTGGCGTCGCGGTATTCCACGCCTTCGCTCAGCGCCTTCTCCAGGTGCAGGCCGGCAGCACGGCCGAACACCACCAGGTCGAGCAGCGAGTTGCCGCCCAGGCGGTTGGCACCGTGAACCGATACGCACGCCACTTCACCTACGGCGAACAGGCCCGGGATGATGTGATCCTGGCCGTCGGCGTCCATGGTGATGGCCTGGCCATGAATGTTGGTGGCAACGCCGCCCATCATGTAGTGGCAGGTCGGCACGACCGGCACCGGCGCGACCACAGGGTCGACGTGGGCGAAGGTCTTGGACAGTTCGCAGATACCTGGCAGGCGGCTGTGCAGCACTTCCTCGCCCAGGTGGTCCAGCTTCAGCAGTACGTGGTCCTTGTTCGGGCCCACGCCGTTGCCGGCGATGATTTCCTTGACCATGGAACGGGCAACCACGTCGCGGCCGGCCAGGTCTTTGGCGTTCGGCGCGTAACGCTCCATGAAGCGCTCGCCGTGGGCGTTGATCAGGTAGCCACCTTCACCGCGGCAACCCTCGGTGACCAGTACACCGGCGCCGGCGATACCGGTCGGGTGGAACTGCCACATTTCGATGTCCTGCACCGGCACGCCTGCACGCAGGGCCATGCCGATACCGTCACCGGTGTTGATCAGGGCGTTGGTGGTGGACGCGTAGATACGGCCCGCACCGCCAGTGGCCAGCACGGTGGCCTTGGACTTGATGTACAGGGTTTCGCCGGTTTCGATGCAGATGGCGATCACACCCACGAATGCGCCGTCCTGGTTTTTCACCAGGTCAACTGCGTAGTACTCGTTGAGGAACGTGGTGCCCGCCTTCAGGTTGCCCTGGTACAGGGTGTGCAGCAGCGCGTGACCGGTACGGTCGGAAGCGGCACAGGTACGGGCGGCCTGGCCACCTTTACCGAAGTCCTTGGACTGACCACCGAACGGGCGCTGATAGATGCGGCCGGTTTCGGTGCGCGAGAACGGCAGACCCATGTGGTCCAGTTCGAAGACCGCAGCCGGGCCTTCCTGACACATGTATTCGATAGCGTCCTGGTCACCGATGTAGTCGGAACCCTTGACGGTATCGTACATGTGCCAGCGCCAGTCGTCGTTCGGGTCGGCCGAAGCGATGGCGCAGGTGATGCCGCCCTGGGCGGATACGGTGTGCGAACGGGTCGGGAAGACCTTGGTGACTACGGCAGTCTTGTGGCCGCCTTGAGCCAGTTGCAGCGCTGCGCGCATGCCGGCGCCGCCGCCACCGATGATGATGGCGTCGAAGGAAATGGTTGGAATGCTAGCCATGGATCAGATACCCCAGAGAATCTGCACACCCCAGACGAAGTAAGCGAACATCGCAACGCCGCATACCGCCTGGAACAGGAAACGAATCGCAGTTGCCGACTTGCCGAACGACATAGGCGTCAGGTAGTCGGTTGCAATGGTCCACATGCCGACCCAGGCGTGAGCGCCCAGGGCAACGAGGGCCAGCAGACTGAAGATCCGCATCGCGTTGTTGGAGAACAGACCATGCCACTGGGTGTAGTCGATGCCTGGGTGGGCGACCACGTAGCCGATCAGGAAGAGGAAGTAAGCCGCGAGAACGACCGCAGAAACGCGCTGCGCCATCCAGTCATAGAGGCCCGAACGCGACAGGTTCGTGACATTGGTTACCATACCCAAACTCCCACCAGAACGATCAGCACCACGGAGATGACGATCACGATTTTCGAGCCCAGCTTGCCGCCTTCCAGCGTCTCACCGATACCCATGTCCATGATCAGGTGACGAACACCTGCCACGAGGTGATAAAGCAGGGCGGACAGCAGGCCCCAGGTCACGAACTTGGCCAGCGGGCTGGTCAGACACGCCTTCACCTCACCGAAGCCTTCCTCGGAACCCAGCGACTTGCCCAGTGCATAAAGCATGATGGCAAGGCCGATGAACAGGATGACGCCGGAGATACGGTGCAGGATGGACGTGTACGCAGTGACGGGGAGCTTGATGGTCCTTAGGTCTAGGTTTACAGGTCGTTGGCTTTTCACGGCTTTTTTCACACTGAAGAGCCCCTAGCGAATCAGGGCAAAGTTGTTGGTAAGTGTACTGGTCAGGTACCCACCACCCAGGGAACGGCGACCCCCAGCAGTTCGGGCTTGCAAGCCCCTGGCGGTCGGGTGCCGAGTATAGACAGTTAGGCTGCTTATGACAACGTGACGGGGTAGCCCAAATAGCGCATTGCCTTTAATGAACAAAAGGCGTAAATGGGCGAGAATTTCGGGAAAAATCAGGCTTGAATGCCTGATTCAACAAGCCTTTAGGCAAATTGACATCTGAATTTATCCCTCTATAGTGGTGCGGGCCCTGCGTGGGGGGTCTGTCTGATGATTTCAAGCATTAATAGGAGGCCACATGGCTGACAAAAAAGCGCAGTTGGTCATCGAGGGCGCTGCCCCCGTCGAGCTGCCCATTTTAACCGGCACCGTTGGTCCTGATGTAATCGACGTCCGCGGGTTAGGGGCCACTGGTCACTTCACCTTCGACCCAGGTTTCATGGCGACTGCCTCGTGCGAGTCGAAGATCACCTATATTGACGGCGACAAAGGTATCCTGCTGCACCGCGGCTACCCGATCGAGCAACTCGCCGAACAGTCCGACTACCTCGAAACCTGCTACCTGCTGCTCAATGGCGAACTGCCGAATGCCGAGCAGAAGGCCCAGTTCGTCAGCACCGTCAAGAACCACACCATGGTTCACGAGCAGCTGAAGTCCTTCTTCAACGGCTTCCGTCGCGACGCTCACCCGATGGCGGTGATGTGCGGTGTAGTCGGCGCCCTGTCGGCGTTCTATCACGACTCCCTGGATATCAATAACCCGCAACACCGCGAAATCTCCGCGGTGCGCCTGGTCGCCAAGATGCCGACCCTGGCTGCGATGGTTTACAAGTACTCCATGGGCCAGCCGATGATGTACCCGCGCAACGACCTGTCGTACGCGGAAAACTTCCTGCACATGATGTTCAACACCCCGTGCGAGATCAAACCGATCAGCCCGGTGCTGGCCAAGGCAATGGACCGGATCTTCATCCTCCACGCCGACCACGAGCAGAACGCCTCCACCTCCACCGTTCGTCTGGCAGGCTCGTCGGGTGCCAACCCGTTCGCCTGTATCGCCGCCGGTATCGCCGCACTGTGGGGCCCGGCCCACGGCGGTGCGAACGAAGCCGTACTGACCATGCTGGATGAAATCGGCGATGTCTCGAACATCGACAAATTCATCGCCAAGGCCAAGGACAAGAACGACCCGTTCAAGCTGATGGGCTTCGGTCACCGCGTGTACAAGAACCGCGACCCGCGCGCCACCGTGATGAAGCAGACCTGCGACGAAGTCCTGCGCGAGCTGGGCATCAAGAACGACCCGCAGCTGGAACTGGCCATGCGCCTGGAAGAGATCGCCCTGACCGATCCTTACTTCATCGAGCGCTCGCTGTACCCGAACGTCGACTTCTACTCGGGGATCATCCTCAAGGCGATCGGCATTCCGACCAGCATGTTCACCGTGATCTTCGCCCTGGCACGTACCGTGGGCTGGATCTCGCACTGGAAAGAAATGCTCTCCAGCCCGTACAAGATCGGCCGTCCGCGCCAGCTGTACACCGGCGAGCAGAAGCGCGACATCGTTGCCCTGAAAGACCGCAAGTAAGCTGCAGTAGCCGAACGCAAGAAGGCTGCCCTCGGGCAGCCTTTTTTATTT
>NZ_JBICLK010000029.1:0-150087 GCF_043105275.1 Pseudomonas sp. TYF_14 | reverse complement strand
TTCTGATCCCACAAGTAGCGGCAGAGAATACGCAGGCCATTACCACTTTTCTCTGCCTGGGAACCGTCTGTGTTGTAGATCCGTACCGACAACCGTTCACCTTCTTTGATCACCGGCACCAGTATGCCGTCGCTGCCCAACCCGCGGTGTCGGTCGCAAATACGTGAAATCATCGGTTTGGAGCAATCAAACGGTACGCAGTCCCGGTATACAAGGTAGTCATTTCCAGCCGCATGGTATTTATAAAACTGCATTAGCTAAGGCACCAGAATGATCAGAGAAGTGAGGGTGAGACATTGACGACCAATGCGCGTACTGAAGCATTAAAGATCTCCCCGCGCAAAGTTGCCCGGGGTCAGTCGAGGGCGCATGGCACAAAGGCTGCTACCCGCCAGCACGCAGGCGATCAGTGAGAAGCACAAACCCTGGGGGCCCGCGAGCGATAGTATGAATCCACACCACGCCGGGCTGACTGCCGCCCCCAAGCTCGCCAGATTGTGTGCGGCGAAATAACTGCCTTTGAGGGGCGGCGGGCTGATCGAGTCAATGTAGAGATACTCCGCTGGCTGAATCAGCAGCTCGCCAAGGGTGAAAACTAGCATGGACAGACACCAGGCAGTAAGTTGCTCGGAAACCGAAAAACCGAGCAATCCGATAGAAAACAACAGGGCGCCCATCATGACCCGACTGTTCAAAGTTTCGAGCGTGATGTAACGGCTGACGAGGCGTTGCAATGCAATGACCGTGATGGCGTTGGTCAGCAACAACCAGGACAGCATCTCCATACCTTGGTTGGCAGGGTACTGATACAGCAACCACAGGGACAGGAAGAACGTGAAGCGACCGTGAACGACGGTGTTAAAGAATGACCCCAAGGTATAGAGAACCAGATTTCGATCGTTGCCCAAGACTTTCAGGGCGTCCGCCAATGAGGGCGCCCCTGTCTTCAGCGAGGTGCGAGGTTGGCCCTGACTTGCGCCCAGGCACATCATCACCACCATCGCTGCCCCGCAGGCACCCGCTGCCACCAAAAGCGCCAGGGTAAGTGAGACTTCCGCCAACCGGACCCCGAGCACAGGGCCGATCGCGAATGCCACGTTGGTCAGGATGTAGCGGTAGGAGAACGCCGAGACGCGTTGCTTCACGCTCACGAAATCGGCCAGCAGCGCTTTAAGACCAATGCCGAAGAGTGCGGCGGCGAACTCCATGAACACCAGTAGCAGGCTGACGAGCAGAATGATCTGGGCAAAGGGCAGCAGGCCTAAAGCCAGCGTCATGAGCAACAATGTGATAGTGGCAAGGTGCAATCGCGCGAAACGGTCGAATAGCAGCCCTGCCGGCAATGACATCAGCGTTGCCAGCAGCATTGAAATGCCCAGCAGCGCCCCTGTCTGCCAGCTGTTCAGGCCAAAGCGGGTGGTCAGCAGAAGAACCATCAGCGGGCTGGCTATTCCCTTGCTTGCATCGTGCAGCAGGGAACCCAGCAGGAGCGAGTGCAAGGGCGAGTGTGGCCGTGACCACGAAAGAATGGACATGGGCTGCATCAAGCTCCTGTGGACGTTGGCCTCGCCTGCCGGCGATCGGCGCACAGTGGCTGGAGCGAGGCCAGTGTGAGTGCGTGAAGATTGGCAAAGTTGGCCGGGTCGAAGACGATGCCGAACTCATTCTGAAGATGTGTAATCAATACAATTATCCCCATCGAGTTGATTCCCTGCGCGAGGAGCGTGGCTTCTGGGTCCAAAGGGGCGGGCAGATCAGGAAACAACCTGCTCAACAGCTCGGTAAGTTCGGCACGGCTAATCAGGCTGGTGCTCACGGCAGGCTCCTCTGATTCATCAATGTTGCCGCCAAGGCCCGGCGGTCAACCTTACCGCTCTGATTCAACGGAAACGCTTCGACCTGAGAGAAACGCGAGGGAGTTGTCGCCTGACCGATCCGTCTGGCACATGACGTTGTAATTGCCTGGATGTCCAAGGGCATATGAGCGATCAGGAACGCGTGCAGCTCATCACTCACCTTACCCTTGCGCTTGACCACGATGGCATCGCGCACCCCTGGGCAGTTGCGCAAGGCGAGTTCGATTTCTTCGAGCTCGATGCGAACGCCATTGATCTTCACCTGGTTATCTCTGCGTCCGAGGAAAACGATATCGCCGGTCGGCAGGGCACGCGCCACGTCACCGCTGAGATAGAATCTCACCTCGCCGGCACCCTCGACCTGCAACCTGCGAAAGCGCTGCTCGGTCAGCGGCGCATTGTTCAGATAACCATCGCCCACACATATACCGCCGATGATCAGCTCGCCTGCTTCCCCCGTCGGGACGGGTTGCAGGTCTTCGTCGACGATGCACACATGTGTTCCTGCAATGGGTTTGCCTATGGGGATGACATCGCTGGCGTAACCGCGTGGCGGATTGAAGACCAAGGTGCCAATGGTGGCCTCGGTCGGTCCATAACCGTTGTAGATACGGCAGTTCGGCAAGCGCTGATGAAGCGCACTGATCAACTCAACTCCCCAAGGTTCTCCGCAGCAAACGATATGCCTGAGGTGCTGGCAGGCATTGATTGCCGGGCTGGCGAGAAGATGCTGCAGGTGGCTGGGTACCATGATGAGCATGGTGACACCGTGCTCAGCGATGCAGGCCGACAGGTAATTGGGAAAGTTGACTCGGTTGTGGTCAGGCACGAACACGGCGCCGGCGGAAAAAAAAGGCAGCACGGCCTCCTGGATCGAGGGGTCGAACGAGGCCTGGGTTTTCAGGGCCGTGACATCTTCGCTGCCGAGCGCGTAATAGTCTTGCGCCCACTGCAATCGGTTGAAAAAGCCTTTGCGGGTAATGCTCACGCCCTTGGGCACGCCGGTCGAGCCTGAGGTGAAGATCAGGTAGGCAGTCGCTTCGGGTGAAGGCTCCGGGAACAGGTCGAAGGCAGCACCGACGGGCTTGCCCGAAAACAGAGACGAGAGCGTACAGGTTGGTATTGCGTCATCAGGCTTTTGCTCGTCCGTGATCATGAGGGCCGGCCGGGCCTGTTCGCAGATCGCCCGCTTGCGCTCAGGCGGCAGAGCTGCGGCGATTGGCAAGTAGACCAGGCCAGCGAGCAGTAACCCCAGGACAACGACGGGATAGCGCAGTTGCACTGTCGCATTCACCGCAACCACATCCCCGCTGCGCACGCCGAGTTCATGCAGCCGAGCGTGCAGTGTGAGCAGTTCGATCCTTAGTTCGCTGTAGGTCAAGCGCTGGTCCTCGTCGAATGCCGCTGCATTCGATGGGTAGCGGTGGATGATACGCTCGATGTATTCGACCAGCGAGAAGTGCACGGGGTAGGCAGGCCCTCCCGTGATCGTCAGTAATGCCTGGTTCATGCTGCGCTCCTTGCTGTGTGGCGTACGAGACTGATTCCCTGATGAAGATCCGCATAGCCGATCAGAAGGTAGTGCTCGTCGGCCGCTATTTGCCGCTGCGAAAGCTCGGCGAGCGCCATCAGGTAATCGCTGGCGAAGCAGTGAGCCATTTGCGTCGCAGCGCCCGCGAACCGTTGCGGGGCTGAAAGGCCGAGGCGGTTCATCAGCATGTTGACAACCGGCAGGTAGAAGTTGGGCAGTACGACTTTGGCGATGTCTGATCGCTGCAGCCCGTAGCGGCCGAGCAAGCGCGTGACCTGAGTGTCCAGGGACGCGAGATCGCCGCGGAAGAATGCGCCTGGGTCGGATGCTCTGCCGAAGCTGCAGGCGGTATCGACCAGGGTTAGCGATGAGCTTTCGCCGCTGCTCAGGATCATCCCGCCTGCCGCATCGCTGAACATGCAGTTGCGATCGAAACGATGCGCCTCACTGACGGACGTGTCGGCGGTGACCAGCAGTACGTTTTTGCACTTGCCTGAGCCTATCAAGGCATCGGCCAGGTGCAGTCCGTTGAACAGGCTGTTGCAGCCACTGAGCGTCAGCCCCGTGACCGGCACGGACCCGAGGCCGCAGTTATGCATCAGGGTGTCGAGGCGGTCGTTGCCTTGCAGGAAACCCATGGAGAATCGACTGCTGCAAACCATCAGGTGATCAATACATTGTGCTGACCCCGAGTTGGCCAATATCCGCCTGATCAAGTGCTCGGCCAGCTGGAAGGCATCACCCTGCGTCCGGCCGAGTCGGTGCCAACCCATCAGCTGCGGTGCATCAGGAAGGCCATATTCGCGTCGCTTGCGCTCGAAGTCCTCCACCTCGAAATAGGGAAACTGCTGCTCGCCGAGTACACTGTCGACATTGCGAAGAGAGACAGTCATGCCGATACCCTCTCGGCAAGGCTGAACTGTACATTGGACAGTTGCTGACGCAAACGGTTGAACACGGTTTCGGCTTCGCCGCAGAACGCCACGGAAAAGCGTACCTGATGACGCCCGGCCACCTGATAGGGAATCGTCAGGATACCCAGCTCAGTGGCCAGGTATTGCGAAAAGTCCCTGGCAGTGGCGAATGTCCTGCCGTTGCTCACAGCCGCAGGACATCGCACGTAAACAAAGAATGTGCCGTCAGCGTTTAACACCTCCAGGCCATGTGCCTGGAGAATATCGACCATTACCGCACGTCGCTGAGCTATGCACTGGCAAAGGCGTTCGGCGAAGCCCCGGTCGTCGAGAATGCAGGTCACGGCATCGAGTAAAATACGCGGCTGCCCACTTTCATGCAGCAGGCTGAGCTTGCCAAGCGCTTCGATGATTGCGGGTGCGGCAAGGATAAAGCCAAGGCGCCAGCCGGGAATCTGCAATGACTTGGAAAACGAGTGCACTTCAATGCAATGGCTCGAGGCGCCCTCGGAGTAGAGGAACCGTCCACGGGGGCGCTCGGCCGGTAGCAGATCAGAATAGGCGGCATCGTTGATCAGCAGAATGTCGTGGTCCCTGCAGATTGCCAGCAGCCGATCGCATTCCTGTTGAGAAGCCACTTTGCCCGTCGGGTTGTTGGGGTAGTTGACGATCAGCAACTTGGCACGGGCGAGGACCTCGGGTGATAACTGATGCAGATCCGGAAGGAAATCGTTTTCCTCCAGCAATGGCAGATGTACCACGGTCGCACCCATGCGCCGGGCAATGGTAGAAAAGATCGGGTAGGCCGGCGTCGTGGCGAGAATGACATCCCCTGTATCTATCAGGGCCAGGCATAACAGGTTGAGCGCCGACTTGGCGCCGCTGGTGGGTAGAACAGCCAGTGCAGGCGGCGCGTCCATGCCTTGGGTGGCATGGCGCAGGCAGGCGGCCTCGTACGCCGAATGATGATAGACATAGCCATGCAGCTCACGCCGCGTGGCCAGTGAGCTCAGCGCCTGGGACAGTTCGTCGGCCGGGGGGATGAAGGCATCTGCCACGCCGAAGTCCAGCAGTGGTTGTCCCGCTGTGGAGGACTTCAGCGTGCGGACCCACTTGAAAAAGTCATCGCTGTCCGGGGCCAGACTGGTCTCGCGAAAGAAAGTGTTGAAGACAGTCGCTTGCATGGTCGCGCTCGCTCGAAGGGTCAATAGTGCTCATCGTTGAAGTTGGTCAGGTGTGCAGTGCCTGAGAACCCCCCGTGATGGCTGTAACCGCGCACATGGCGCAGGCTGCGATGCTGCATGTCGTAGACGTAGATGAGTTCATTGGATACCAGCAACACGTAGCGGCCGTTATCGGAAGTCTCTATCCAGAGAGGCATGTGACCCAACAGGGTGCAGAAGTGCAGCCCCTGAGTCGCGATGGACTCATGTGCGAAGAGTTGCTCGTCCCTGATGCACTGCAGCGAAGACTCCCTGACGATGTGGAACCGGTTGGGGTAGGCGCTGAGCACGATGTAGTGTTCGCCCTGATAACTGAACAACTTATGGGATGTCAGGCGATACAACGCCTCAGGTTGATAGTGGTCTCCCAGGCTGAGCACGCCCTCCCGAACAGTGCCTGCTTGCAACGTCGCCTCACCGTGCAATATCAATTTGCCGTGGGCTTTGGATAGGTTGTGACAGGACAGGTAGAACCGCGCAGGGTCGCTGCGTGAGAACTCGATATGCCCGGGAGTGCCCGCAGGAACGATCTGTGCGCAGGACTGCCCGGTCGACTTGTCCACTAGGTAGATTCGGTTAGCCTGCAGGCCTCCCGCCTGATAGGCCTGCCACTGCGCTGGGTTGGCAAAAGGGTCCCCTTCTGGAGAAGGCGGACGGACATTGGCGGCCAGGCAGAATTCAGTCAGTACCAGATAACGTGGGTCCGGGCTCTGCTTGACTTCGTGCAGTGCTTCAAGGGTACGCAGCGAAGCCAGCTTGCGTGGGCTTTTCCAGCCTGTATCCAGCGCGTACAGCTCGCTATCCAACTCCTGCGGCCCCTTGCCATAGGCCCGCAAGCGCTGCTGCATATCCGTCATCGTGTACAGGTATTCGCCTGTGTCGCGATCAAGTGAGTTTTGTGCGGACATCATGCGCGGTATGAAATCATTGTGTTCCGATACATGGCCGACGTGGTGCTGGGAAAAATCGATTTCTCGCGCATAGCTACAGTTGTGCATGCCAACTACAACGCGGCCGTCACTCAGTTCGAGTGCTTCATGCGGTTGTACGAAACAATAGGCGACAGCCTTGCTGGAGCCACAGGCGTAAGGGTACTGGTCCGGGGCGAGGTGCTTTTCTATGTATCCGGACAATGCCGAAACATAGCTATCGACCTGTACGGCGCAGCTCTTGATCAACTTTTGGGCAAAGTCGATGAGGTAGTAGCACTCTCGATTTTCCCAGAGGCCACCGATGAAGATGCGGCCGGTCAAGTCCTCCGGCAGATGCCAGTGGGAGGGAAAGGGTTTTTCGTCGAATTGAGCGCTGTCAGTGATCGGCATGATGCTTACTCCGGCATAACGGCAACAGCTTCGATTTCCACCAGCAACTCGGTTCGGCAGACATCGGCTTGGACGAACGTCGCCACCGCTCGTTCCGGGAGAAGCGCTGCGCATACCGCGCGCACCACCGTGATGTCTTCACGGCGTTTGATGTACACCGTGTAGCTGACAATGCTTTCAAGCCCTGATGTCGCGGGATAGCAGTCGTAATCCGAGAGCAGCCTGGCGCTGAGCAAGTTGTTTATGTTTTCAAGTGTCTGTCTGGTTTGCTGCTCGATATTCCCGACATGGACGCTCTTTGCACCGATGATACTGGCCGTTCCAGACACGAACACCATCGCCTGTGCGTCGCCGAGGATTGCTACCGCCCGGGAGAACAAGGGCGCGATCAGGCTCTCCTCTTTAGGGTACTGGAACGCGCTCGTCTGGCGTCGGTTCTCCAGTGCGACCACTCGCATGCCCGAGCGAATCTTGCACGAGAGCATCCCGAGCGTGAGTGAAGAGCCGTGCGTACCTATCCCGGTACTTGCCGGAAATGGCGAGCACAGTGCCCCCATACCGATCGAGACTTCTCGGAAAGCATCCTGTCGGGCCGCATTGACCCGTTGATAGCGGGTTTCATCGTGAGGACCTTGAGTGATGCCGCCAATGTAGATCCAGGTGCGGAGCAGGTCATCCGGCATGTGCCCCTGGGCATGAGCGGATTCCAGGCCGTCGTAGAATTGTCGGCTGAATGCCGGGGAAACTTGCGTATCGTCGAGCGCATGCGCGTTGCTGGCCGAGAACAGCCATTGTAACGCCGCGGGCGAGCCGATCACGGCTGGTGCATCGGCAATGGCAGCTGTGTCTACCAGCCAGGCACTGATTTGAACTTGCCCCGAGAAAGGCGGCTGAACGACTACCTCAGCCCGTGAAAGCAGTGCCTGGAAATCCTTCGTCAGTTGCTCCAGAACGGTGCCGATCTGTTTCTGGTTGCTCACTGCCACGACAAGACGCAGCACGCTAAGTGGTGCCTGTTCGTTGCTGGATGGCGGCAATGATTGCGACAGGCAGTCGCTGAATGTGTCAGGCGTACACGTGGCACTGATGAATTGATGACGAGAGCCGGCGAAGGGCAACGCAAATGCGTTGCCCCCGGAGGGAATGCTGTTAGCCATTGATGATCTTCCTTTCACTGACGGGAGGGCGCGCAATCGATTCGGGGGCCAGAGCGTTACGGAATTCGGTTAAACGCCTTGCCACGAGTGGTTTGCGAGCGCACGCGGTTGTGTCCGAATGCGTCTTCCCCGCCAACGATGACGGTGCCGTATTGTTCAAGGCTCACCGTTCGGCCGAACTCGGTCAGGGTGTCTGCATCCGGGTAGACCCTCACGGAGGTGGGCACGTAGCGCGAAACGTAGCCCAGGCGCGGCGTGGTCGTCTCTCCCAGATGAGGAAGCGAACCATGGAGGAGGGTGGACCAGAAAATGATGAATTCACCCTTCTTCATGGTGAAGTAGATGGCCTTCGATTCATCTGGCGCCCAGTCCGGGTCTACCTGCAAATCGCGATAGTCATAGCCATAGAAGCCGCGCGCCACGCCATTCTTGACCAGCCCGTGCTTGTCCTGGGAGTAGGCGGCCGCCTTTGATTCGTCGTAGAACCGCGCGTGCTGAGTGCCGGGGATGATGCCCATCGGCCCCATGTCCAGCGTTACGTCCGAGAGCGCCGTCCAGACCGTGACCGTTCCCCCTTGCAACGACCCTTCGGGCCAGCGCAATGCGTCCTTGCCCCCGTTGAGGCCGGCGAACGTGTCGCCCTGGTGCCAGTCAGTCCCTTCATCGCCTGGGTACTTGGGGAAGAACTCGGAGCGCCAACAGGCCACATCACGCCCGAGCAGTTGTTGCAGCTTCGAGATGATGGCGGGATGGCAAACATGATCTGCGAGCTCATCGATGTCCAGGTGGCGGTCGTAGCTGGAGATCGGATCCTTGGTGGATTCGGCTTTACCGAACACCGACTGGGAGTGATCGAACGTCTTCAGCCGCGCGCGTCGCCAGATGTCTTCGATCTCGCTCTGGGAGTAGGCTGGAAACGGCCCTAGATAGCCCTCTTTTTGAAAGAACGCCACTTGTTCGTCAGTGAGTGGCTGATGAAGATCATTCGTCATTACGGTTGCTCCTTAACCGATGTTCTCAAGCGTGATTTTCCGGCTCAATGTTGCAGCCAAGGCCGTTATCGAAGCCCCTTCGGTGAGGACGTCGAGGCTGGCGGAGAGATTGAAGCGCTTATTGAGTTCATCAATAAGAATCGCTATCTGCAAAGAGTTGATGCCCTGCTCGAACAAGTCGGCATGTGGGTCGAATACCGAGGTGTCGACCAGATCAGCTAGTATCTTCTCGATCGCATGGATGATCGTCATTGGATAAAGGACTCCCAGTCAGGCTGTCAGATGTTTACCGCAGCAATTTTAATGTCCGTATTGAATGCGCCTTCGACGAACGCGCGGGCCAAATCATCGATCAGCCAATGGATGAGTGAACAACCCGCCTCGGTGAACACCAGCCACTCTGCATCATCGATAGCCAGGCCCATGGCGACCCAGGTATCGAGCAGTTGTTCTACGGCGGGACGCGTTACTCCACTCTCAGCCAGCAGGTGGGCTCTCTTCACACGGCTGAATACCCGGATGTAGCGCATGAACTTGACCATGAATCGTTCTTTGTCATCGAACAGCGAACCACTGGCCAACGGTAATCGGCCGCTTCGCACACGCTCCATCCAGCCATTGAGTGATTCATGGTTTTGCACCCAATGGCTGGCGGCTGTGGAAAAGGCCCCCATGCCCAGGCCGAAATAGGGAACGACTGTACTCCAGCGTTCGATCATCGTTTCCCATGAAGTGATGGCTTCTGTCTTCCTGGCTTTAACGAACCACCCCAAGGGGCTTTCCTGGTAGCCGCATGCTTCGAGGTAGGTTTTGCCAAGGAAGTACATTTCCCTGGCCTTGTATTCGGAGACCGTTGCCCAAGGTTGCTGGCGGGCCAGTTGATAACTCTTGGTGCCGGCAAATAGTTCGTTGCGATAGAAGGTGATGGAGGGCACATCCAGATTCACCAGGTCTTTCAGAGTCAGAAACACCGACTCAAGTGATTGCCCGGGCATCCCATATAAGACGTCGGTATTAACCAGATCGAAATGCTCCAGTGTGGTGGCCACCCGCTCCAGAAGTTTTTCTCGCGGCAGGATCCGCCCTTCCCGTTGCCGCAATGCCGTATCGGTGGATTGCACGCCCAGGCTGATGCGATTGACGCGAGCGCGGAGCAGTTTCAGTTTCGATGTGGTCAGCGTTGCCGGGCTCGCCTCCAGCGTGATCACCGGATTGTCGGCAAGTCGACTGCGTTGCAAGGCGCCATCGACGAAAGCCGCGAGCAGGTCGTTGTCGAGAATGGAGGGCGTTCCACCTCCGAAGTAGAGACTTCCCGCGGGTACCGAAGCTAGCCCGGCATTGTTGTAGATATCCAGTTCCTTGAGGATGACCTCGATGTATTCGCGTTTCTCTTCCACGCGTGGGCTACGCGAGTAGGCAAGGTCGCAGAATGAGCAGGTTTGAATGCACCACGGCACGCCAAGATAAAGCGCCGTATTTTTGGCAACGGCCAGTTCCTGGACGATGGCCTGCTGCGCCTGTAGGGGTGACAACGGCGCGCTGATGCTGCGGCTTGCCATGTGACGCAAGTTATCGAAGCGATGTGTGAAGGCCGTGCGATCAACCCAGAAGTGGGCGGGTACGTCTTGATAACGATGGTTCATTCGCGTCATGGCCGCATTCAGAACATCATTGAAATTCGAGTTGTCAGCCATAGCGCGCACGCGACCTCCATTGTGAATTATTTCAACCCAAAGTCCCTGGGCATTGTTCGGCAAAGAGTGCCGGCGGCGGGGATACTCAATGATCTTTTAGGCAGCTGTCAATCTATATCAAAAATGTATTGCCTGTGAAAAAGTTGATATTAATAAGTGGTGCGCGGTAATGGTTTTACGTATTTTTAAAAGGTGGATTGGTTCGGTTTTATATGCGGCGTGGTTGATGTTCCTTGCAGTAAGTATTTGAAGGGCATAAGTGTCGCGCCTACGCTGAAGGTGCGAGCCAGGGCGATACTTGCAAGAAAACCTCAATAGAATGATTATCCTGCAGCCTGACGCTCAGTGCTGATATACGAGCAGGTGTTCCTCGGCCTGTTGTTCGTGGCGTGGGCCAGGATTGCTGGCAGCGTAGGGTCCCATCTGGGTGGGCCGCTGCTTCACCACTTGCACGGGCATGGCGCAACGTGCGATCAGCCGGGTACGATGGGGCAGTTGTGAGTCAGCTGTCGTGGGTAGGCGGCGATGGACCCGCAGTGGGAAGGGGCAGGGTTATTGGGTCATAGTGATTTGCGTTATTCAGGGAGTGAAGATGCAACTAAAATTTCGGCACATAGAGATATTCAAGGCGATCATGATCACTGGAACGGTCACCGGCGCTGCGCAGTTACTTGAGACGTCCCAGCCAACGATAAGCCGAGAGCTCTCCAACTTTGAAAGCAGTATCGGAATGATGCTGTTCGAACGCCACAAGGGACGCCTCAAGCCCACGGCTCAAGGGATGGCTTTGCATTCCGAGATTCTCAAGGCCTATGACGGTCTGGCACGAGTGAGTGCCGCCGCGAAAATCATAAAACTTGGACTGCGCGAGAAGGTCAGCGTCCTCAGCCTGCCTGTCCTGTCACAAACGATCTTGCCGGCCAGCCTGGCGCGGTTCATGGAGATCTACCCTGATATCAACCTCAGCCTCTCGACTCACGACTCGCCCGATATCGAACCGCTGATATCCAGCCAAGCGTACGACATCGGTTTGATCGAGGGCGTGAGTGCCCCGATGGGGACCACCACTGAACACTTGACGGATGTGGATGAAGTCTGTGTTCTTCCACCGGGCCATCCACTGTCAGCGTTTACCCACATCGACCCTCGGCAGTTAAGCCAATACCCCTTCATTCACTTGGCACCGAATGACCCTTATCGACACCAGCTGGACAGTGTATTCGCGCAGTTAGGCGTTTCGCGCAGCAGTATCATTGAAGTGGATAATGCTGCCACTATCTGTCAGATGGTGCTGAGCGGTATCGGCGTATCGATCATTAATCCGCTCGTGGCCAATACCTATGCCAGTCAGGGCCTCACCATCCGGCGCCTCACGGTCTCGGTGCCTTTCAGTATCAGCCTGGTTCGCCCGCTTCAGCGTGGGGCCTCGTTAGTTGTCGACCATCTTGTGGAATGCATACGCAGTACCTCGCACGCGCTATGTATGCAATACCGCTCGGATATACGTCTGGCTGAATCCGTATAGGTGAAGGCGACCGTTTTTTGCGACGCTGTGTTATGTGCACGGGGGTGATATCAAATGATGCGTGTTTCATTCGAAACGGATATGCATTGACAGTTTTTTTTGCTAGGGATTATGTTCTGTAACTGTCCTGCCTTGATCCAGTCTGCGGGCATCCGCAGCAGCGTCTTATCGCTGCTGCTTCAATTCATAAAAGGGAATTATATGAAAACCATCTACATGGTCGGTGCGGGCCACATGGGCGGGGCAATCCTGCTGGGGTTGAAAGCGTATTTCAAAAGTGCCACCGACTTGCGTGTGATTGAAATTGATACGCAGCGGTCGAACGATTGGCGTGCGAAGGGATTTGAGACGTCTTCACGGATTCAAACACTGCAACCTCAGGATTGTGTGGTGCTCGCCGTGCCACCGCAGCAGTTCGAAAACATGCTCGCGGCAAATCCGGTGCTTTGTCGCCACCGTGGGCCGGTCGTTTCGGTGATGGCGGGCATCACACATGCCACGCTGGTTCGCCTGCTAGGGCATGACGCCGTCGTGCGAGCCATACCCAATACGCCCTCGGAAGTCGCCCAAGGCGTCACGATGTATTACGCACCCTCGGATGCCGATGCGGCGCTGATCGACAGTGCTCGGCAGATTTTCGACGTGATCGGGCTCTCGCTGAGGGTCAATGACGAAAGGCAAATCGACACTGGAACGGCTTTGGCCGGCGGTGGGCCTGCATTGGTCGCGCACTTTGCCGATGCGCTTCAGGACTACGGGCTTCACATGGGGCTGGACAGCGAGCAGGCCGCGGTCGTCGCCCTGCAGCTACTCAGTGGCACAGCAGCGTTGATCCAGGCGAGCGGTAAGCCGGCAAGCCAGATCTGCCAGGAGGTGCAAACGGCCGGAGGCACTACCGAACGCGCTATCCGTGCCTTGGACGCAGCTGGCTTCAAAGGGCTGGTAAATGCGGCACTGGATGCGGCAGCCAGGCGTTCTGCAGAGTTGGGTCAGTGATTCCGGGAGGATGAGGCATGACAACTATGACCGCGCCCGGAAGTGTTCACACTGACCTGGCGGCCTATAACCTGTACTTCGGCATGGGGCAGCGGATTACGTTGATCGACAACCCGAAGGTGTTCAGGGTGAGCCCTGCCGGAGAAGCGTTCGGGTCACTGATTGCTAGGCGTTTCGGGGGGCGTGACAGAGATGCCCGTTTTCTTGACGTGGGGACGGGGAGTGGTGTGCACGCCTTACTGCTGCGACATTTCTGTTGACGCGGTTCAAGCGGCCCGTGCCAATGAGCTGGTCAACCTGGGCGAATCCTGTATCGAATTCGTACAGGGAGATCTGTTCGACGCAATGCCTGCGGCAGAGGACGGATACGATGTGATCCTATTCAATCCGCCAGGGTGGCAGACGCCCTCGGATGGCTTCCTCGATGCACTACAGCGCATCGAGGCTGCCCAAGGGCTGTCGCTGGAAGCGATGTTCTATGGCGAGCGGACCTTGCGCAGGTTTTTCGAACGGGTGCCGAGCTACCTGAAGCCCGGAGGCAAGCTGATCATCGGGCTGAATTCGTTGGTCGGCATTGCCGGTGTCATGCGTGACCTCTATGACATGCATGAGGCGCGTTTCAAGATCGATTGGTCATTGCTCGAGCGCCATGAGATCCCCTTGGTGCTATATACCGAGCAATGGCGTGCTCTGCAGGGGTTGTTGCATGAGGAGATTGAACGTTGGACCCGCCAGGGCCGCGCGCACTGCCGTTTTGACGACGCCGGCGTGCTGCACTGGTCCTACGAGATCATCGAGTTCTCATTCACGCCGTTAGCCGAGTGACCACCATGGCCGGAAAAACCTTCGACGCGGCAGCGGGATTATCTGCCGCGCTGGCATCGAACTGCCTGCTGGGGCTGTCTTCACTGTACTGGAAGGCCCTGGCGGCATTGCCAGCGCTGGCGTTGCTCGGCTGCAGGGTGTTGATGTCATTGCTCTGTGTCACCTTGCTGCTTGCTGCACGCAAGGAGTTAGTCCCTTTGTTGTGTGTGCTGAAGCGACGCGACATTGCCCTTCACGGTGCGGCGGCGGTGCTGGTCGCCGGCAATTGGGGAACGTTCATATGGGCTTCGATTCATGGACACGTTCTTGAAAGCGGGTTGGGGTATCTGATCGCGCCGGTATTGGGGATCTCGTTGGGCTTGCTGCTGTATCAAGAGCGCTTGTCCGTGCCTCGCGGGTTGTCATTGACAATGGTAATCGGCAGCGTCGTCTACCTGCTGTTCGAAAAAGGCGGGCTGGACAGCCGAGTGTTCCTGGTCATTGGCGTGACCTGGGGCACTTACACCTGGCTCAAGAAGCTGGCTCGACTGCCTCCGTGGTCGGGCCTGTTTCTGGAGTCGCTCGTGCTGGGCGTGCTGCTGATGCCGCTGATCCTGTGGGTGAGCACGCCTGTGGCGGGTATCGCCGCCCTGGGCTCCGCTGACACGGCGCTGCTGCTGCTTTGCGGCGCAGTTTCCCTATTGCCGCTGGCGCTCTTTTCGTTCGCTGCACGGCGGCTGCCTCTGAGTGTCATGGGGCTGATGCAGTTCGTGCTGCCGCTGACACAATTTTTCGTCGCTTTGATGTTCTATGGCCAGATACCTTCCCATGGCGCAATGTTGGCATTTGCGCTGATCGCCCTGGCTATGCTGCTGGTCATACTCGAGCCGTTGCTCACTACTATTTTCTTCAAGGCAAAAGGAGTTGTCGAAGATGCATAAGTCCTACACGGCAGTGGTTGTCGGCCTGGGGGTGGTGGGCAGTGCCACGCTGTGGCGCTTGGCTCAGCAGCAGCAGGATGTTCTGGGGCTCGAGGCCGGCGCGCCGATCAATCTGCAGGGAAGTTCCTATGGTGGCTCGCGGATATTTCGCCAGGCGTACTGGGAAGGTTCGGATTACTTATCACTTCTGGCGGAAGCGGATCTGGGCTGGCGAGAGCTGCAAGCGACTAGCCACCGGCCATTGCTGCATTACAGCGGGGGGCTTTTCATCGGGCCCATTCGCTCTGGAGTTGTTTCAGGCAGTGCGGCATCCGCGAAGGCTGGCGGTATTGCTCATCAACGACTGACCGCTGCTGAGGTCGAGGCCAGGTTCTCGGTCTTCCGTGCAGATGAAAACATGGAGGCGGTATTTGAACAAGGAGCGTTTACCATCGCTGCGGACGATGCTCGGCTGCAGATGCTGAACCAGGCGGTGGCGCATGGTGCGCAGATGCGTTTTGGAAGCCACGTGCAGGACATCACCCGTGTCGAAAGCGAATTCCTGCTACGCCTGAGCGATGGTCAATCGGTGCTCGCGCAAAAGGTGGTGTTGGCGACGGGCGCTGGACTTGCTGGCTCTCTCATACCCGACCTGTCCGGGTTGCTGAGGCCTCGCAGCGTGCCGATTTACTGGTGCGCCTTCAAATCGGGTGCCGAGCAATTGTTCGCGAACTTTCCGGCGTTTCTCTACGAACTCGAGGATGGCCGCCTGTTGTATGGCACACCGCAAATCGATAATGCCGAGCCTGGCATCAAGATTGGCTTCCACAATCACCAGCAATCGGCGCTGGATCCGCGCACGCAACTGGAGCCGGCCAGCGACGCGCAGATCGAGGAAATATCAGCCTGTGTAAGTCGCGTGTTTCCTGATTTGATCGCTCGTCCCTATGCTTCACGCAAGTGCGTATACACCATGACCCCGGACGAAGCGTTCATCATAGGGGAAAGCAAGGAGCTCCCAAGTGTATTCTATGTCTCGGCCTGTTCCGGCCATGGTTTCAAGTTTGCGCCGGCATTGGGTAGTTGCCTGGCCCGCGCTTTAGCGGGCCAGTCGTTGGCCTTACAGGTTCCTGCCTTCAGCCGGGAGCGGTTTTCCCACTAGCGTGCGCGGGTCACAGTCTACCTATCCTGAAACAGGAATCGGTGCTGGCTAGTATGGTGTTTTGGAAATACAACCAAAAAGCGCCACGAGTTATGGTCGTTATTTGTGAAACACCTAGTCGGCTATACCTACGCCAGTCAGCACCGGGCGCGCGCGGCGTACCGGTGGGCGGTAGATGTGACGGTGTATGTCGGAAGGGACAGCGCCGCAACGGGATTGCTCGGCAGCTCTATGATGTGCTGCTGCCGGTTCTGAAGCGTCTCGGATATCGCTCGGCGTATGCCGGCATTGCCTTGCCGAATGAAGGCAGTATCGGGCTGCACGAGCGACTCGGTTTCTAGCACATCAGTACGTTTCCGCAGGTCGGATTCAAGCTCGATGCTTGGCATGATGTGGGGTATTGGCGGTTTGATTTCGGAGACGAAGGCTATCGCCCCGAGGCTCCAATAAGCTTCCTATCCCAAATCCCAATGCCACATGAGAGATTACCCAGCCCTTCCAGGCTGCGCTGTCGCACAGCAAACAGGATGCGCATGACGTCAGATCTGCACTGACATCGAGATCTAGAAAAGCATTCGCCGACTGATCCGGGTAGGTCAGCCGCCGAATACTTTGCTATGGTTCCCAATGCGCGGGAAAGAGGCCGTAGACCGCACTGGTGTGCTGCTTTGCTCCCGAATGAGAGAGTGGTCCAAATGGCATCGGAGTTAATCCCTGTCGGCACAGCTTGCTGTGACCACGTATAGAAGAGTGAACACTTCGCCGCCATTGACCCCGCGCGCCTGTTTTTTCGCTAGAAAGAACAGTGGGTTATCTTTTGTTTGATAGAAGCGGTCTGCCGCGACGGGCTGCTATCGACCCAGAGCGGCCATTTGCCGAGGCCTAAGAACGGTCATAGTCGCCATGCGCGTTCACCGAAGACGCTCTTTCGCGGGTAGGCAGCCAGAAGTCAAATGGTTACCCCAGCATGATTGAATGCGCCCAGCTAAGAGCTGAAGTCGCTGAAACTGGCTGAACCCTATTAGACAGGCCAGATGCTCAGGCCGCTTGCGGTGCGATCTGAGGCTAGATTCCCACGCTACTGCTGCATTGCCGGGATGTGCTGGATGGACGTACAGCCGGCGCGTACCAATTTTGTACCAATAGTGGGATGCAGTTCAGCGAAAGGTCCCGGTATTGAGGTTCTCGCCCGTGTCCGGTGATCTGATATAAAACCTTTCTGGACAGGGTAAGCGCACACTTGATGTAGCTCAGAGCTTCTGAGCATTGAGAGGTGCGTATGACCATAGATAGGGATGGAATGGATTGTGATCAGCAGGTTAGCAGGCCGGCTGAAAACAATGGTCCGCCAGGCGGTCAATACTCGGAAGGTAAACGGGAGCAGCCCGAGGATCACGACGATTCCGCACATAATCGGCCCTTTCGAGGCAGGCAGAGATCAGGCCCGCCGGACCCATCGCGGGCATCCAATGCCGAGCGTTATAGTTATCACAAGCGCCCACTGGAGTAACTTCCAGTACAGTGTGTAAAGGCTGGCGGAAGTACTGTTCAGCCCAGCTGATAGAAGCCCAGCCCCGCGCTGGGCTTTTTGCATTCATGCGACGCCCTGAGGGGTTTTGATAGCAGGGCTGGGCATCGACGTTCAGCGATGGATGAGCGAGAGCTCGCTGATGATGCAGATCGAGCCGTCCTCGGCGGGGGTTGCGTCGGTGTAGTCGACCTGGTTGTAGACCCCGCCGTGGAACTCGAACAGGCGTGAAGCCCAGGTACTGTCGAGCTGCAAATCGCCCGACGAAGCGGATACCCCGTTGCATTCGGCCGTCACGGTTACCACGCCTTCAGACGTAGTGTGAATGCTGATGTTGAACGTCGCACCCAGTGGCACCCCCTTCAGGACTGTGGAATTCACCGGGTCGGTCTGGTTGAAGGTGCGCCGAAACCCCAGGGTGATGTTGCCCTTGTTCCAGAACACCTTTACCGGCGGGCCGTCGTCCCCGCGTACGTGCATCTGGGCGATGACCACCTTCTGCGCCGAGTTGACCTTGGTCAGCGTCATTGTCTGGCGATTCCAGTGATCCTGGGCGCTGGCCAGCGTCCAGTCTTGCGTTTCCGTCCATTCGCAGCGTGTCCTGTGGGTGCTTTTGCTCGAAGCCCCTTTGGTTGGGGCTGAGAACTGGATCGAGCCATCGCTGAGCACCGTCACGATGCTGGGAAAGCGGGCAATCGCTTCAGCACCGTTCAGCTCCAGAGCAACAGGGTTGGTTGAGGAGACGGCTACCGGCGTGGCGATGGTGAGGTGGCTGATATCTACGGCCATGGGGAACTCCTGGCGAAAAGGTTTGAGTGGCATAGCCGCCGTACAAGCGACGGCTGAACGCAAACTTAGCCTCAAGCTAAATCTAGGTCAATAGCTTATGGCTAAAATAATTTCGCTTCACGGGAAATTACCTACAGGCGAAATTTTCCCCAGCGGGGGGCTTTACGCAGGATTTGGCGATGAGATAAGCTTTTGTTGAGCACTGTACAAATATACAGCTATCAGGATGAGAATATGGCAAGCCACATGAAGTCGGAACCCCATCAGCGCCAGGAAATGACCGGAATAGAGCGGCTTAGCCTGCGGGTATCGTCAATGATCAACCACCCGCTCGCACAGACGCAGCGCTGGGTAGTGGTGCACCGTCTGGATAGCGACGGTGAAGCGGAATGGGAGGAGGTGATGGGCCAGCTGCTGGAAATGCCCGAGTTGCAGCTGACGTTCAATGATGACGCTAGCGTGACAGTGCGATGGGCGCGCAGTAGCGTGGAAGAGCGTGATGATTTTATCGTCGAGCGCGACTGCGAGGCTCAGGTCGAGGAGGCTGCACCGTTCTGAGCTTTAGCAAAAGCCCGCTGGTCAGGGCGGGCTTCGGTTTATACAAGGTGGGCATTCCACACCAGCAGGACCCTGGCCTGTATGTAGGTTTCTTCCCGACGAATCATGCGGTCTTTGTGCCGCGAGTTGTCGGAGATCATCTCGAAGTGGTCCTCGTCCGCGATCTGTAGCCGCTTGATGTAGATGTGGTCGCCCCAGGAAAAGAAGTAGATACCATCACCGACGAATTCGCGGATGCTGACGTCGACGATCAGCGGGTCGCGGTGCCTGATGGTCGGCTCCATCGACTGGCCCCAGCCTGTCACCATCTTCAGGTGATGGTGCTCGCTGAACGTCACGCCCAGTTCGCGCAGGTGGCTGGGGCTGACGCGAACGTCCTTGAACATCTCGGGGTAGTCGTGGGGGATCTGGCCGCCACCCATGGCTGCCCGCACGTCATAGTGGGCGATCCACACTTCGTCACCGACCAGGCCGGGGCGAAGCGGCTCGGCCTCCAGCAGCGTGGCATCTGCAGGCTCTTGCGCCGCTGCCAGCAGCCTTTGCCGGGTTTCTTCGGAGATACCTTTGCCGCTTCGGGCCAGCATCTGTTTGACCAGGTCGGCTGCAGAGAGCTTGTTGTCACCTGGCTCGACAGCCGCTTGCATGTTTTCGCCTGGCGACAGTGCGTCGAACCAGCCCCGTGGCAAGCCTTCGATGCCCTCGATGCGACGGGCCACGTCATCGCCCAGGTTTTTCACGGTCTTGTCGGAAAGGATCTGGCTCAGGTGGGCAGGCGCCATCCCCCAGCGCTCTGCGCAGGTGCCCTTTCTCTGGCTGCCGATCAGTTTCACCAGGTTGTGCTTGCGAATTTGGTAGATGTCCATGGGGTGAAGCATGCCAGTGTTTAGCTTGCTGCTAAATGTGCGCATGGCTAAATCTGCTCTTGTCGTGTTGTTAGCCGTAGGCTAAATTAAGCGCACGAACAAGGAAAGCCGACGAGACATTTTTCTCCAGGGCTGATCACATCATCATCTGTAATGAGGTTCACATGGATCCGACCGACCTCGGCCCGGGCACCGCCACTTGGCTGGGCGGTACGGGGAGTATATTGCTGGGTGCGTTTCTGTGGTTGCGTAAATGGTTGTCGAGGGATGCAGTCGACCGCGCGATGGACACCGCAGAAATTGCCGTCATCCGCCACCTGACAGAGCTGCTGGACATCGAACGAGATGCTCGAAGGGAGGCGCAGGCAAAAGCTGATCTGCTCACCAAGGAGCGAAACGAGCTGGTAATGACCGTAGGCCGGCTGCAAGGCAAGGTCATGGTGCTGACCAGTAAGCTGGGCAGTAGCGGCCAGACATGAGGTGGCAGCCCGGGCAATTCGTGAAGAAAAAAAAGCCCGCCAAATTGGCGGGCAACAAGGGCGTAGGGAGCAACGCACAACAAATTCGGTTCAGGCAACCAAAGTGCCTGGTTGCAACTGTTCGGCCAGTGCCTGGGCTGAGGCGCGGGTCGGCATCGGGCCGCTCACGGCTTCGCCGTTGCGAACCAGGTACCAGCACGCCAGCAGGCCCTGCTCACGCAGTGAGGCGGGAACGGCGCTACCGACAACGGACATGATCTGGATAGTGGCCATGGGGACCTCCTTTAAAACATGGCTCTACCATACGCAGCAGCCGGATCTGTTTGAAATCAACTTCCTCGATAGTGATCATTGGTCCTGTCAACCTTTACCAGCGCGGTGGCCCGTAATACACCGGCGGCGGCCCATAATAGGTGCGGTAGCCCGGTGGCGGCGGGGGAGGCGCGTAGTAGGGCTGGTAGTACAGCGGCTGTGGAGGCGGTTGTACGTACACCGGCGGCGGCGCGTAATAGACCGGCTGGCGCTCGACATACACCGTACGGTCATGGCCGCCATAAACCGTCGCCCCCACCACGGCGCCGACCACTGCCGCACCTAGAAGTGGTCCCGGCCCATACCAACCACCATGCCCATGGCCGCCATAGCCGCCGTGCGCTGCTGCAGGCCCGCTGATGGCCAGGGCACCGACCAGCAGGACGATTCCGGGAATGAGACGGTTCATAAAACAACCTCGCAGGAAAACCCCACGTCCGGGGCCCTGTTACTATGACTCCGGTCTCTGTCAGCTGAGCACAGGGGAACGGTAAAGGTTGTGTAAGGGACGACCAGTGGCTGACTCTGTTACGCTGAATAAACGTTTCAGTCATGACCAAGGAGCCTGTTATGCCGACAACTCCCAGCCGGGACACCGTGCTTTGCATCTCTCTGGCCGGTCGCCCCGGCACCTTCGGCGTGCGCTTTCACAACCACCTGTACCAGCAGTTGGGCCTGGACTTCTACTACAAGGCCATGCGCACCGATGACCTGCCGGCGGCGGTGGCAGGGATCCGCGCCCTGGGTATTCGCGGCTGCGGGGTGTCGATGCCGTACAAGGAAGCCTGCATGGCCTTGGTCGACGAAATCGATCCCTCGGCGGCGGCCATCGAGTCGGTCAATACCCTTGTCAATTGCAATGGCCACCTCAAGGCGTACAACACCGATTACCTGGCCGTGCGCCAATTGCTGGCTCAGCATCAGGTCGATCCGGGCACGGCCTTTGCCCTGCGAGGCAGCGGGGGCATGGCCAAGGCCGTGGCCAGCGCCTTGCGCGATGCCGGGTTTGCCGAAGGCATCATCGTTGCACGCAATGAGCAGGCCGGGCGTCAGTTGGCGGATGTCTGTGGTTATCGCTGGGTGCCTGAGCCAGGCGACATTTGCCCGCCAATGCTGGTGAACGTGACGCCGATCGGTATGGCAGGCGGGCTGGAGGCCGAAGAGCTGGCGTTTCCCGAGCACGCCATCGCGGCGGCGGAGCGGGTGTTCGATGTGGTGGCGATGCCGGCGCAGACGCCGTTGATTCGCCGGGCTCAGGCGTTGGGCAAGCCGGTGATCACTGGGCTGGAGGTCATTGCGCTGCAGGCGCTGGAACAGTTCGTGTTGTACACCGGGGTGAGGCCGACGCAGGAGCAGGTGGATGCGGCGGTGGCATACGCGCGGGCTCCCTGATGACACGTACTCCCTTCGCGGCATCAGCCGCGAAGGGGTTACAGGCGAAACCCGGATCAGAACACGTCGTGCCCGTTATCCAGCTGTTTGTCGACCAGTGCCCGGCCATGGGCCAGCGACACACGCTGTGCGTTCTCAAGGTCGGAGAAGAACTGCATGGGCATCGACATGCGCTTGCTCGTGTGCCCGTCAGGTGCCGTGATCAGGCAGCCGGCGGCATAGGGCAGGGGTGAGTCGGGATGGGGCATCACGCTGGCAGTGATGGTGTGCTCGCGGTATTCACAGTGAAGAGATTGCATCGTCCTTACCTCGCTGTGGTATGTGAAGCAGTTACCTTCATATACCACAGCAAGAGGCCGGGAGTTCCCGGCCTGACGAGCGCGCCGCGACGAACGCTTAGCCTTCGAGCTCGGTTGGCTGGATCACTTCGACCCAATAACCGTCCGGGTCCTTGACGAAGGCCAGGTGGTTCATGCGGCCGTCGTGCAGGCGTTTCTGGAACGGCACTTCCAGTTCCTCGAAGCGCGCGCAAGCGGCGCGGACGTCGGGTACCGAAATGCAGATGTGGCCAAAGCCGCGTGGGTCGGTGTTGCCATTGTGGTAGGCAAAATCGGCATCGTTTTCGGTGCCATGGTTGTGGGTCAGCTCCAGCACGCCAGGGATCGACTTCATCCACTGGTGGCGGGCGGTGTCATCAGCGGGGATCTGGGCAGGGTCGACCAGGGCCAGGAAGTACAGGCTGAAAGCAGCTTCAGGGAAGTCACGCTTGTCCACCAGGCGGAAGCCCAGCACGCGGGTGTAGAAGTCCAGCGACTTCTCGATGTCCTTGACCCGCAGCATGGTGTGGTTGAAGACGAACTGGGCGGTGGCGGCGTCAGGTTGCGCGGTGACGCCAGGCAGGGTTTGCAGATCGTGCAGGCTCATGGGAACTCCTGAGACGGGGCCGGGCGCAGGGCGCCGGCAAAACAGACAGGCTGGCCATGATACGGCAGTGCGCCGATTGCGCAAATGAAAGCGCCCTGCAAAGGCAGGGCGCTGAAATTAGAGGCCCGCATGTGCGGGCGCGTGATGGGGTCGCTAGTCCTTTAGCTGTTTCGATACTGAGCCAGTCCTTGTGAAAAAAGTGTGAAGCCTATGTGGGCATTTCATCAGCGGACCCAGCTTTCTACCGTGGCGGCCCCATACTGTTCTTTCCAGGCCTTGAGGCCACGGTGGTTGCCGCCTTTGGTCTCGATGCGTTCGCCGGTGTGCGGGTTCTGATAGACCTTGACCACCCGCGGGCGGCGTTGTTGCTTGGGGGGCGTGCTGGAAGCGCGGGCCACAGCCTTCGGGTCGAGGATGGCGATGATATCGCGCAGGCTCTTGTCATAGCTTTTCATCAGGCCGACTAGTTTCTGCTCGAATTCGATTTCGCGTTTGAGGCCGGCATCCTTTTTCAACGCTTCCAGTTGCGCCATCTGTTCCTGGAGCGCTTTTTCGGCAGCACGAAACTCTGCAAGTCTGGACACTGTAATCACTCCTGTACGTCGGTCGTGGCAGGGCGTGACGAACATTGAAGACGCGTAAAAACGCCGGCCACGCAGTTGGGTTTCACTGTTCGCTGATATCGAGTGTAGTCATTCATGGCTACTGGGTAAACTGCTAACTTTTTGCAAGTAAGGCGGGAACTTTCCTAGTTTTGCGCACGGTATTTTGCGTTTTTTCTGCGGTTGCACGACAGGGGGCCTAGACCATGGTCCAATGGCCCGCGCCAGAGCCTTTGCGCGATCATTTCAGATGATGGCCGACTCATGTTCGGACCTGCCGCAGTACCGTGGCCAACACGTGCCACAGGTTGTTAACTCGTCTTCATTCTGGATGTTTCCTCGCATGTTTTCCCCTTTCCCCCTCGCCCCCGGGCGCCGTGTTACCGGCCTGTTTCTATTGTGTGCCGGTGTCAACGCCCAGGCTGCCGGGTTTCTTGAAGACGCCAGTGCCAAGATCGAAGCACGCAATGTCTATTTCAACCGCGACTTCCGGGACGGTTACAGCAGTTCCAGCCAGGGCGCATCCAAGCGCGAAGAGTGGGCACAAGGCTTCATCCTCAATGTGCAATCGGGTTATACGCAAGGCCCGGTAGGTGTTGGTGTGGATGCGCTGGGCATGTTCGGCTTCAAACTGGACTCCAGCCCGGCCGACAGTAACAGTGGATTGCTGCCCTCGTCTGGCCACGACCCCCGGCACTCGGCCGACCAGTATGCGAAGATGGGCCTGGCGGCCAAGGTCAAGGTGTCCAATACCGTGCTCAAGTACGGTTCGATGATGCCGGATGTGCCGTTGCTCAAGTACAACGATGGCCGTCTGCTGCCGACCCTGTTCCATGGGGCCATGCTCACCTCTGAAGAACTGCACGACCTGAAGTTCACCCTGGCTCGCCTGGACAAATACACCGCTCGGGATTCCACCGACCGCCAGGACATCCGCGTGCACTGCAAGAACAAGCGTTATGCCTGCGATACCGAAGCCGACCACTTCGACCTGGCCGGTGTCGACTACCGTTTCAACGAGCGTTTCAGCGCCCAGTACCAAGTGGCCAAGCTGGAGAATATCTACCGCCAGCACTTCCTCGGCCTGGTGGCCAGTCAGCCGCTGCCGGTGGGCAGCCTGTCGGCTGACATGCGCCTGATCAAGAGTGATGACATCGGCAATGCCCGTGCGGGCGAAATCGACCATCGCGCCTTCAGCGGCATGCTTGGCTACAGCCTCGGTGGCCACAAGCTCAGCGCCGGCTGGCAGCGCATGTATGGCAACAGTGCCATGCCGTACCTGGATGGCAGCAACCCGTACTTGGTCAACTACGCCCAGGTCAATGATTTTGCCGCTGCACAGGAGCGCTCCTGGCAAGTGCGCTATGACTACGACTTCAAGGCGCTGGGTGTACCCGGCCTGACCTTCTTCACCCGTTATATCAACGGCGACAATATCAAGGTGCCGGGTAGCAGTGTCGAAGGCAAGGAGTGGGAACGCGACACCGAGTTCAAATACCAGGTGCAAAGTGGCACCTTCAAGGATGTCAGCGTACGCCTGCGTAATTCCACTTACCGCAGCAACTATGAACGGTGGGCGCGTGACATGGATGAGACGCGGGTCATTGTCAGCTACAACTTCTCGATCTTCTAAGCAGCTGCTTTGCCAAATACCGGTAACCGCCCGACAATGGTCGCGGGTTCCCGCAAAGGGCAGGGCAATGAAAGACCTGTTGTTGATCGGTATCGGCGCGGGTGACCCGCGCCAGGTCACCTATGAAGCGGTCGATGCGCTGCACAGTGCCAGCGTGTTCTTCGTGCTCGACAAGGGCGACGACAAAGATGAACTGGTGCGCCTGCGCAAGGCCATTCTGCAGCGCTACCGCCCCGAGGGTGGTTATCGCCTGGTGCCGGTGGTCGACCCGTTGCGCGATGCGCAGGCGCAAGACTACCTGGGCGCGGTGCAGAACTGGCACCGGCAGCGTGCTGCGCTGTATGCGCGCCTGATCGAGGAGGAAATTGGCGACGGTGAAACGGGGGCCTTCCTGCTGTGGGGCGAGCCCACCCTGTACGACAGCACCCTGCGCATACTCGACCTGGTTCGCGAACAGGGCGTGACGCTGCGCTTGCAGGTCATCCCTGGCATCAGCAGTGTGCAGGCGCTGGCGGCGCGGCACCAGGTGCCGCTCAACCGCATCGGCGAGCCCCTGACCGTGTTGCCGGGGCGACGCCTGGCCGAGCAGGGGGCTGTCGATAATGTGGTGGTGATGCTCGACGGGCAGTGCGCCTTTGCCGGGCTAGATGACCCGGCGTTGACCATCTACTGGGGCGCGTACCTGGGGACCGAGGATGAAGTGCTGATTGCCGGGCCGTTGCAGGCGGTGAAGGCGCAGATATTGGAAGTGCGCGAGCGGGAGCGGGCGCGTAAGGGGTGGATCATGGATACCTATCTGCTGCGCAGAGAGCTGTGAGGTGGGTTGCCTGTGTCGGCCTCTTCGCGGGCACGCCCGCGCCTACGAGCGAAACAGGCGCCGCCGTGCTCAAGGGGTACCCAGAATACCCACCACCGTGTCCCGCAACTGGTCGATGCTGAACGGCTTGCCGATCAGGTGCATGCCCTCCGGCACATTGAAACTGTCGGCGTAGCCGCTGGCAAACAGCACCGGTAACAGTGGCCGCAGTTCGCGCGCTTTTCCCGCCAGCTCCTCACCTCGCATGTCCGGTAGACCCACGTCGGTCATCATCAGTGCCAGTGCCTGGCTGGGGTCTTCAAGTACGCGCAGGGCGGCTGTGGCGTCTTCTGCCTCGATGACCTTGTAGCCCAAGTCGTCGAGCACTTCGACCATCAGCATGCGTACGATGTCGTCGTCTTCGACTACCAGAAGGTGCATGGTTCAAATCCTGTACAAATGAGTGTCTTTAATCTGTGTACCGCGCGGCATCAGAAGTTCCCGAGGATACCGCTCCATGCAAATAGATGGAACGATTGCCGAACGCTACCTTCAAATACTGGCTCAATGCCCTGCCAGACCCGTCAAAGCTGGTTAGACTCGCATATCAGGACAGGCGGTGGCAGATAACAACAACGACGGATCGGCCACTCTTTTCAATGGACTTTTCTAGCTCGGGCGTTTTCTCATGATTCAAGCAGCCTCGATGGACCAGCGAAGCTTTCGCAAGCTGTTGAGCCGTAACATCGGCCTCCCCCTGGGGGTTGGCCTGCTCGGGGCCGTGGCCTTCGTCGCGGTGATCAACTACCTGCTTTCGGCCATGCAGTGGGTCGAGCACACCGACCGGGTGATCGGCAATGCCAACGAAACGGTCAAGCTGTCGATCGACATGGAAACGGGCATGCGCGGTTTCCTGATCACGGGCGACGAGCGCTTCCTTGACCCTTACGAGGTGGCCAAGCCACGCATTCTCGGCAGCCTGAAAAGCCTGCGCAGCATGGTCGAGGACAACCCGCAGCAGGTTGACCGTATTGACCGGCTGATGGCCTTGCAGCAGGCCTGGAACGACTTCGGTAACGAGATGATCAGCCTGCGCCGCAGCCAGGGCGATTACCAGGCCTCGATCGGCAATGGCCGGGGCAAGCGCATCACCGATGAAATCCGCAAGGAGTTCGATGACCTGATCATTACCGAACAACAATTGCGCATGGCCCGTAACGAAAAAGTCAGTACCGTCACCGTGACGGCGATTTCGGCGTTCGTGCTGTTCATTGTCGGCCTCAGTGCATTGCTGGCCTACCTGGGCCGTCGTGACCTGCTGGCACTTTCGGCCAACTACGCTGAAAACCTGCAAGCCCAGCAACGCTCGGCGCAGCGCCTGGAGCACCAGGCCTGGTTGCGCACCGGCCAGACCCAACTGGCGCAGCAGGTACTCGGGCAGCTGACCTTGCCCATGCTTGGCGAGAACATCCTGCGCTTCTTTGCCTCTTATCTGGGCAGCGTGGTGGGCGCCGTGTACGTGCGCGACGAGCATGGCCGGCTGGTGCGTGTGGCCTGTTATGGCCTGAGTACCGAAGAGCAGGCCCGCGAGCAGATCGAGTCGGATCACCATGGCCTGTTGGCCCAGGCGGTCCGCGAAGGCCGCTTGCTGCGCCTGGAGGAACTGCCCGAAGATTTCTATCGCCTCAGTTCCGGCCTGGGCAGCGGCTTGCCGCGCAGCGCACTGCTGATGCCGGCGACCGAAGACGGGCAGATCAACGGGGTGATCGAGCTGGGTTTCCTGCGCCCCTTGCAAGAACGGGATGAAGAGCTGCTGGAGCGGGTCGGCGGCAATCTGGGCATGTCCATCGAGAGTGCCCGTTATCGCCAGCGCCTGCAGGAAGTGCTGGCCGAAACTCAGCAACTCAATGAAGAGCTGCAGGTGCAGCAGGAAGAGCTCAAGACTGCCAACGAAGAGCTCGAAGAGCAGTCACGGGTGCTCAAGGAGTCGCAGGCCCATCTGGAAACCCAGCAGGCCGAACTCGAGCAGACCAACGAGCAGTTGTCGGAACGCACCGAAGCGCTGGACCGCAAGAACGATGAGCTGAGCCAGGCGCAGCTGGAGCTGCAGGCCCGTGCCGACGACCTGCAGCGATCGAGCAAGTACAAGTCCGAATTCCTCGCCAACATGTCCCATGAGCTGCGCACGCCGCTCAACAGCTCGCTGATCCTGGCCAAGCTGTTGGCAGAAAACGCTGAAGGCAACCTCAGCGAGGAGCAGGTCAAGTTCGCCGAATCCATCTACTCGGCCGGCAACGATCTGCTCAACCTGATCAACGACATTCTCGATATCGCCAAGGTCGAGGCCGGCAAGCTTGAAGTACGGCCCGAAACCACCCAGGTCGAGCGCCTGGTCGAAGGCTTGCGCGGCATGTTCCAGCCGCTTGCCGGTCACAAGGGGCTGGCCTTCGAGGTCAAGGTCGAGCCGCAGGTACCGGTCACGCTGTTCACCGACCGTCAGCGCCTGGAGCAGATCCTCAAGAACCTGTTGTCCAACGCCATCAAGTTCACCGAGCGTGGCCAGGTCAGCATGAACGTCAGCTTCCAGGCTGACAGCGGTATCGTGTTCGCAGTCCGTGACACCGGCATCGGCATTGCGGCCGATCAGCAGCAGGCGATCTTCGGCGCCTTCCACCAGGTCGATGGCACCAGCAATCGCCGTTATGGTGGCACTGGCCTGGGTCTGTCGATCTCCCGTGACCTGGCGCATTTGCTCGGAGGCCAGATCAATGTCGACAGCAGCCCCGGGCAAGGCAGCGTGTTCAGCCTGATTCTGCCGGAGCGCTATGCTGCCGAGGCCGAAGACGTCGAACCGCAAAGCCTGCGCCCGGCCGTCGATGCGTTGCCGCCTGCACCGCAAGCGCCGCTGGCCGCCGCTGTCACGCGCCCGGCGCCGGCCTTTGCCGACGACCGCGAGCGGGCCCCTTTCGATACCCGCTGCATTCTGGTAATCGAAGACGAGCCCAACTTTGCCCGCATCCTCTTCGACCTGGCCCATGAGCTGGGCTATAGCTGCCTGGTGGCCCATGGCGCCGACGAAGGCTTCGAGCTGGCAGCCCAGTACATTCCGGATGCGATCCTGCTGGACATGCGCCTGCCCGACCACTCGGGCCTGACTGTCCTGCAGCGCCTCAAGGAGCAGGCCAGCACCCGCCATATCCCGGTGCACATCATTTCGGTGGAAGACCGCGTCGAGGCGGCCATGCACATGGGGGCGGTGGGGTATGCGGTCAAACCCACCAGCCGCGAGGAGCTCAAGGAGGTGTTCGCTCGCCTGGAAGCCAAGCTCACGCAAAAGCTCAAGCACATCCTGCTGGTGGAAGACGACGACCTGCAGCGCGAGAGCATCGCCCGGCTGATCGGTGACGACGATGTCGAGATCACGGCCGTCGCCATGGCCCAGGATGCACTGGCGCTGTTGCGCCAGAACATCTACGACTGCATGATCATCGACCTCAAGCTGCCAGACATGCTCGGCAACGAGCTGCTCAAGCGCATGACCGCCGAGGATATCCGCGCCTTCCCGCCGGTGATCGTGTATACCGGCCGCAACCTCACCCGCGAGGAAGAAGCCGACCTGCTCAAGTATTCACGCTCGATCATCATCAAGGGCGCACGTTCGCCGGAGCGCCTGCTGGACGAAGTGACGCTGTTCCTGCACAAGGTCGAATCGCAGCTGTCCAACGAACGTCAACGCATGCTCAAGACCGCGCGCAGCCGCGACAAGGTGTTCGAGGGCCGCAAGGTGCTGCTGGTGGACGACGATGTGCGTAATATCTTTGCCCTGACCAGCGCCCTGGAGCACAAGGGCGCCATTGTCGAAATCGGCCGCAACGGGCGCGAAGCCATCGAGCGCCTGGAGCAGCACGACGACATCGACCTGGTGCTGATGGACGTGATGATGCCGGAGATGGACGGCTTCGAGGCCACCCGCCTGATCCGCCAGCAACCGCGCTGGCGCAAACTGCCGATCATCGCCGTGACCGCCAAGGCCATGAAGGATGACCAGCAGCGTTGCCTGCAAGCCGGTGCCAATGATTACCTGGCCAAGCCGATCGACCTGGACCGCCTGTTCTCGTTGATCCGTGTCTGGCTGCCGCAACTGGAGCGAATTTGACTAGCGAACGCAACACCGACATCGAGATCCGACTGCTGATCGAGGCGATCTACCTCAAGTACAGCTACGATTTCCGCAATTATTCCGGCGCTTCGATCAAGCGCCGGATTCTCCACGCGCTGCGTCAGTTCGATTGTCTGACGGTGTCTGCGTTGCAGGAGCGCGTCCTGCACGACCCGGGCATGTTCATGCAGTTGCTGCAGTACCTGACGATCCCGGTCAGCGAGATGTTCCGTGACCCTGACCACTTCCTTGCCGTGCGCAACGAAGTGGTGCCGCTGCTGCGCACCTGGCCGTCGATCAAGGTCTGGATCGCGGGCTGCAGCACGGGGGAGGAGGTGTATTCCATGGCCATCCTGTTGCGTGAGGAAGGGCTGCTTGAACGCACCATCATCTACGCCACCGACATCAACCCGCATTCGCTGGACAGGGCCAAGCAGGGCATCTACTCGATGCAGAGCATGCGCGAGTACGAGGAAAACTACCGCCTGGCCGGTGGCCGCCGTGACTTCGCCGAGTACTACACCGCCGCCTATGGCAACGCCATCATGGACAGCAGCCTGCGCGACAACGTGACCTTCGCCGACCACAGCCTGGCCACCGACAGCGTGTTCTCCGAGACCCAACTGGTGTCCTGCCGCAATGTGCTGATCTACTTCAACAAGGACCTGCAGGATCGGGCGCTGGGCCTGTTCCATGAGTCGCTCTGCCACCGCGGTTTTCTGGTGTTGGGTAGCAAGGAGTCGGTGGACTTTTCGGCCTACAGCGATCGTTTCGAGCCGCTGGTCAAGCCCCAACGGATCTTCCGTAAATCATGAGCGGCGTACGCGCAGTGGTGATCGGCGCCTCGGCCGGTGGCGTGGCGGCATTGTTCCAGGTGCTCGGCACGCTGCCATCGGCGTTCGCCATACCGGTGCTCTGCGTGCTGCACCTGCCGGACGACCGCCACAGCCAACTGGCTGGCGTGCTGCAGCGGCGGCTGCATCGGCCGGTATGCGAGGCACGCGACAAGGAGAGCATCAGCAGCGGGCAGATCTATGTGGCGGGGCCGGGTTACCACTTGTCGGTGGAGCGCGACCTGACGCTGTCGCTGAGCCAGGAAGAACCCGTGCACTTCTCGCGCCCGGCGATCGATTTCCTGTTCATCTCGGCGGCCGATGCCTATGGCGATGGCCTGCTGGGTGTGCTGCTCACCGGGGCCAACGAAGACGGCGCCAGGGGCCTTGCCTACATCAAGAACAATGGGGGGCGCACGATCGTCCAGGACCCTCGTGACGCACAGGTTGCCCTGATGCCGGAGGCCGCCCTGGCCCTGCACCAGCCCGACCATATCCTTACTCTGAGCGGTATCGGGCAGTTGCTCGCGACCCTGGAATACAGCGCATGCTAAGCCACACCACCGCCAAACTGCTGATTGTCGACGACCTGCCGGAAAACCTGCTGGCGCTCGATGCCCTGATCCAGGGCGAGGACCGCGAGGTGCACCAGGCACAGTCTGCCGAGGCTGCCTTGTCGTTGCTGCTGGAGCACGAGTTCGCACTGGCCATTCTCGATGTGCAGATGCCGGGCATGAACGGTTTCGAACTGGCCGAGCTGATGCGCGGTACCGACAAGACCAAGCACATCCCGATCGTCTTCGTCAGCGCGGCGGGCCGCGAGATGAATTATGCCTTCAAGGGCTACGAGAGCGGGGCCGTGGACTTTCTGCACAAGCCGCTCGACACACTGGCGGTAAAAAGCAAGGTCTCGGTGTTCGTCGACCTGTTCCGCCAGCGCAAGGTGCTTGGCCGGCAGCTGGAAGCCCTGGAGCAGAGCCGCCAGGAACAGGAGCTGCTGCTCAGCCAGCTGCAGGTGGCACGGTGTGAGCTGGAGCACGCCGTGCGCATGCGTGACGACTTCATGTCGATCGTCTCCCACGAGGTGCGTACGCCGCTCAATGGCCTGATTCTGGAAACCCAGTTGCGCAAGATGCACCTGGCACGGGGCAACCTGGACGCGTTCAGTGTCGACAAGCTGCAGGCCATGGTCGAGCGCGACGAACGGCAGATCAACAGCCTGATCCGGTTGGTCGAGGACATGCTCGATGTTTCGCGCATCCGGACCGGTAAACTTTCGCTGCGGCCCAAACTGTTTGACCTGGGCCAGCTGGTGCGTGGGCTGGTGGAAAACTTCACGGCGCAGGCCATGGCCCTGGAAACACACATCGAATTGCAGCGTTGCGAAGCACTGAAGGGGGAGTGGGACGAATTCCGGATTGAACAAGTAGTGGCCAACCTGTTGTCCAATGCAATGCGTTACGGCGAGCGCAATCCGGTGCAGGTGCGGGTGTTCGAGCAGGGCGGCATGGCCTGGGTGCAGGTGCAGGATCACGGTATCGGTATCAGCGCCGCCAACCAGCAGCGGATCTTCCAGCAGTTCGAGCGGGTCGCTGCCCAGCAGGCCAGCGGAGGTCTGGGCTTGGGGCTGTACATCTCCGAGCAGATCGTCCAGGCGCACGGTGGCCGGATACAGGTTGAAAGCGAGGAGGGCAAGGGTGCCACATTCACCCTGCAATTGCCGCTGGCAACATTCAAAGAACAAAACGACCAGGCGCGGGCAACCTCTGTGTAAGCCTGGGGTCTGATGGCCAACTGTAAGTATTTCAAGGCGTTAACATGAGTGAAGATGCACAAGATGTGGTTCTGGTCGTCGAGGATGAACCGGCGATTCGCATGATTTTGCGCGATTACCTGGCGGGTGAGGGGTACCACGTCCTGGTGGCTGAGGATGGCGAGCAGGCGTTTGCCATCCTGGCCAGCAAACCGCACCTGGACCTGATGGTGACGGACTTCCGTTTGCCGGGGGGGATCTCGGGAGTGGATATTGCCGAGCCCGCGGTGAAGTTGCGGCCCGACTTGAAGGTGATTTTCATCAGCGGCTACCCGGCGGAGATTCTCGAATCTGGCAGCCCGATCACCCGCAAGGCCCCTATCCTGGCCAAGCCGTTTGACCTGGATACCTTGCACGAGCAGATCCAGTCGCTGTTGCGCTGAGGCATCCGGCCTCTTCGCGGGGCAAGCCCGCGCAGAGGCCCTGGCAGGCTATCGCAGCGTCCGCTCAATGCCCCCGACCAGCAAGTTTTCCATCAGCTCCAAGCCCTGCTCTTCAGGCATTGCTTTGAGCAGCCCCGGCAGCTGGTTGAGAAGCGTCGCCAGTACATGCGCTGTGGCGTCCAACGCTTGCCCCGGCAGTTTCGCTTGCGGTGCGATCAGGCGCAGCAAACCCGCCTCATAGCGCTTGCGCAACGATGCCAGGTGCGCCTGTTGCGCCTCACTCAAACAACACAAATCCCGTTCGGCCAGCCGGAACTGCAGCGGCCGCTCGGCATGCAGCTGCCAGTGCGCAGCAATCAGGCAGCTCAACGCCGATGCCCCACGGGCCATGGCCCGGCGGGCCTGGTCCAGGGTGGCCTGCAGCTCTTCGTACAACTCTTCGATCAAGTCGTACAGCAGGTCCTGCTTGCTGGGAAAGTGATGGTACAGCGAGCCGGCGGTAAGCCCCACATGGGCCGCCAGCTCGCGCATGCTGACCTGGCCAAAGCCCTTTTCGGCAAACAATGCCATGGCCCGGTCACGTCGCTCCTCAAAGTTGGCACAGCGCATTGCGGCATTGACCGGGGGCATGGCGCTTGCTCCTCAGTAGGTGAAGAAACCGCGACCGCTCTTGCGCCCCAGCCAGCCGGCCGCGACCATTTCCTTGAGCAGTGGAGCAGGGCGGTATTTGCTGTCGTTGAAGCCTTCGTGGAAGGCCTCCATGATTGCCAGCAGGGTGTCCAGGCCGATCAGGTCGGCCAAGGCCAGCGGGCCGATCGGCTGGTTGCAGCCCAGGCGCATGCCGGTGTCGATGTCCTCGGCACTGGCCAGGCCTTCCTGGCGCACGAAGATCGCCTCGTTGATCATTGGCACCAGGATGCGGTTGACCACGAAGCCCGGGCGGTTGCCGGCGGTGATCGGGGTCTTGCCGACTTTTTCGGTCACCACCAGCGCTTGGGCGTAGGTGTGGTCGCTGGTCTGCAGGCCACGAATGATCTCCACCAGCGCCATCATCGGTACCGGGTTGAAGAAGTGCACACCAATGAAGCGCTCGGGGTGCTCGATGCTGGCGGCCAGTTGGGTCACCGACAGCGACGAAGTATTGGTGGCAATCAGGCAGTCGGCGGCGACGTTGGCTGCCACCTGCTGCAGGATGCGCTGCTTGAGCTGCAGGTTCTCGGTAGCCGCCTCGATCACCAGCTGTGCAGCGCTGAGCTGGGTGTAGTCGGTGCTGGTGCGGATGCGGGCTTTGGCGGCTGCGGCCTTGTCGGCGTCGAGAGTGCCCTTGCTGACCTGGCGCTCGAGGTTCTTGCTCAAAGTGGCCACACCGCGCTCAAGCGCTGCGTCGGAAACATCCACCAGCAGCACCTGGTAGCCGGCAATGGCGCACACCTGGGCAATGCCGTTGCCCATGGTGCCCGCGCCGATCACGGCGATCTTTTCAATGCTCATGTGTCAGCCTCCCTCAGACGCGCTCGAACACGACGGCGATGCCTTGGCCACCGCCGATACACATCGTGGCCAGGGCGTAGCGGCCCTGGATGCGCTGCAGCTCATGGATGGCCTTGGTGGCGATGATTGCACCGGTGGCACCCACTGGGTGGCCCAGGGAAATGCCCGAACCGTTGGGGTTGACCTTTTCCGGGTCGAAGCCCAGCTCGCGGGCCACGGCGCAGGCCTGGGCAGCGAAGGCCTCGTTGGACTCGATCACATCCAGGTCTTGTAGGTTCAGGCCGGTTTTTTCCAGCACTTTGCGGGTGGCCGGAATCGGCCCCAGGCCCATCAGCTCGGGCTCCACCCCGGCGTGGGCATAGCCCACCAGGCGTGCCAACGGTTTCAGGCCCAGGCGGCGCACTGCGTCACCGGTGGCCAACACCAGGCCGGCGGCGCCATCGTTGATACCGCTGGCGTTGCCGGCGGTGACGGTGCCGTCTTTCTTGAATACCGGCTTCATGCCGGCCAGTTGTTCGGCGGTCACATCAGCACGCACATGCTCGTCGACACTGAACTGCACGCTGCCCTTGCGGGTTTTCAGCTCCAGCGCAACGATCTGGCTGGCGAAGCGGCCCTCGGCAATCGCACGAGCGGCGCGGCGCTGGCTGGTCAGTGCCAGTTCGTCCTGCATTTCGCGGGTAATGCCGTACTTGGCCGAAACGTTCTCGGCAGTGATGCCCATGTGGAAGTGCTGGAACGGGTCCTGCAGCACGCCGACGGTATAGTCTATGCCTTGCAGGTCACCCATGCGTGCACCCCAGCGCGCCTGTGGCAGCAGGTAAGGGCCACGGCTCATGGACTCGGCGCCGGCCGCGACGGCCACATCGGTGTCGCCCAGCAACAGGCCCTGGGCCGCAGAGACAATAGCCTGCAGGCCAGACCCGCACAGGCGGTTGACGTTGAATGCCGGCGTTTCCTTGGGGATGCCAGCGTTCATTGCCGCTACCCGTGCCAGGTAGGCGTCACGCGGTTCGGTGGGGATTACCGTGCCCATCACCATGTGGCCGACTTGCTCGGCGGCCAGGCCCGAACGCTCGATGGCGGCGCGGGTCACGGCGCTGGCCAGGTCGGCCAGCGGCAGGTCCTTGAGGGAACCGCCAAAGCCACCAATGGCTGAACGGACGGCACTGACGACGTAGATTTCTGCGCTGCTCATAAGGGCTCCGATTGCGAAGGCGTGGCGGGACCGGGCCAGGCTCTGCGAGAATGGTTGGCGGCCCCGAAGTGGGATCGAGTCTAGGCAAAGGCTCTGTTGCAGCCTATGCCGAATCTGTTCAAACAACCTGGCACTTTTTGCCACTCAGCATAGACAGCGAAAACCGCCATGCGCGAAAGCGATTCAGTCGCCGTGTACTTCCTCAACGCCATGCTCCACGCCCTGCGCGACACACCCGCCGAGCGTGATGCCCAGCTGCTTGCGGTGGGCATCGCCCCGCAGCTGCTCGATCAGCCTCTGGCGCGGGTGCCGGCCAAGGCGTTCGCCCAGCTGTGGCTGGCGTTGATCCAGCGCCTGGACGATGAGTTCTTTGGCCTCGACAGCCATGGCATGCCGCTGGGCAGTTTTGCCCTGATCTGCCGGGGGTTGATCCTCGAGCCGAACCTGGAAAAGGCCTTGCGCCAGTGCATGGGGGGCTTCGGCCTGTTCCTGCGTGACCTGCGTGGCAGCCTGACGGTACGTGGCGGGCGGGCGGTGATCAGCGTGCAGTCGAACATTGCCGACCCCTTGACCCGGGTCTATGCCGAGGAAACCTACCTGGTGCTGATGATCGGCATGCTGTGCTGGCTGGCCGGGCGGCGGATTGCCATCGACCGCACGGAGCTCGCGGTGTCGCGCCCGGCCCAGGAGGACGACTTGCTGCTGTGGGGGCCGGACCTGCGGCTGGGCAGCGGACGCACCGAGGTGGAGTTCGACAGCGCCTACCTGCGCCTGCCGGTGGTGCAGGATCGGGCAGCCCTGAAGACCTTTCTGCGCAGTGCACCTCAAGGGCTGGTGATCCGCTTTCGCAATCAGAACGGGCTGGTGGCTGAGGTGTATCGGCACCTGCGGGCATTGCGCTATGGACAGTGGCCGACATTGGCCGCACTGGCGCAGCAACAGGGGATCAGTGCCAGTACCTTTCGCCGGCAGTTGGAGCGGGAGGGGCGTTCGTACCAGCAGATCAAGGATGAAGTGCGCCGGGCCATGGCCTTCGAGCGGCTGCGCGAAGGCGCGTTGAGCATTGCCGAAATTGCCGAGCAGGCGGGGTTTCAGGAACCGAGTGCCTTCCACCGGGCGTTCAAGAAGTGGACCGGGCAGAGCCCAGGGAGCTACCGGGCACGGTTGGCCGGCCTGCGTTCTACCTGTGGGAGCGGGCATGCCCGCGAAGAAACCACCGCGGTGGATGGCACCGGCTCTGCCGGTGTTCGCGGGTAAACCCGCTCCTACAGGGCACGCCCAGAATTGTAGAAGCGGGCTTGCCCGCGAATAGGCCAGCACAGGCCACCCGAAAGGATCAGGCCGGCACCATGGCAAAGCCGACGCCGAACCGGTTCCAGGCATTGATGGTGGCAATTGCCAAGGTCAGGTTGGCCACCTCGCCCGGCTCGAAGTGTTCCTGCAGGGCTTCATATTGCTCTTGCGGCGCACCCCGTTCAGGCAAGCGGGTCAGGCTCTCGACCCAGGCCAGGGCAGCACGTTCACGCGGCGTGAAGTAGCTGGTGTCCTGCCACACGCACAAGGTCTGCAGGCGTGCTTCGGTCTCACCGGCCTTGCGCGCATCGTTGGCATGCAGGTTGACGCAGTAGGCGCAGCCGTTGATCTGCGAAGCGCGCAGGCGTATCAGCTCCAGCAGCGAGTGTTCAAGGCCGCTGTTGGCCAGCGCCTGCTCCAGGCCGACCATGGCTTTGTAGGCTTGCGGCGCGTGTTTGGCCCATTCGATACGGTTGTGCATGGCAGTCTCCAGAAGTGTGGGGTGGACATGGCGCTACTGTAGCGCCGCTCATTGGCCACCCCGATAGCCAATTTTGCGCATAAGCGGGAGGCCAATCGTCCATTCAGGTGGCCACTGACCTGCATCCAATCTCTTCATTTCTGCCAGGCCAGCCGAGCCGGGATAATGGCCAGTTCCTGTTACAAGAGAACCGACTCACAATGAGCGCTGTACTGAACCTGTTGCTGGTGATCCTGCTGGCGTTGAACCTGCGGCCGATCCTGACCAGTATCGGCCCGTTACTCGAACCCATGCGCGCCAGCACCGGCCTGGGTTACCAGCAGGCTGCCCTACTGACGGCGCTACCGGTGCTGTGCATGGGCCTGGTGCCCTTGTTGCAACCGTGGCTGCGACGCTGGGTCAGCGAGCATGGCGGCATGCTGGGGGGCCTGGCCGCGATTGCCCTGGCCTGCCTGTGGCGCCTGCAACTGGACAGTGCCTGGGCGCTGATCGCCAGTGCGCTGGTCGCCGGCCTGGGCGTGGCGATGGTGCAGGGCATGATGCCGGGGCTGGTCAACCGCTGGTTCCCCGGACGTCTGGCCGGGGCGATGGGGCTGTACTCGGCGGCGCTGATGAGCGGCGGCGGCCTGGCTGCAGTACTCGGGCCACACATCAGCGGCCATTTCGGCTACTGGCAGGCGGGCCTGGGCGTATGGGCGGTCCCGGCCGTGCTGGCGGTGCTGGCCTGGGCCGTGCTGCGGCCAAGGCAGGAGGCGCCGAAGCTGTCTGGGGCCGCAGGCGGGCACTGGTTCGGCACCCGCCGGGCATGGTTGCTGGCCCTGTACTTCGGCCTGATCAACGGCGGCTACACCAGCATGGTGGCCTGGTTGCCGGCTTACCACATCGAGCATGGCGGCAGCGCTCAGGGCGGTGCCGACCTGGTGGGCCTGATGACCGTCTTCCAGGTGCTCGGTGCGCTCGGCCTGCCGCTGCTGCTGCGACGTTGGGCAGACAGGCGCCCGGGTTTGTGGCTGGCGCTGGCGATCCAGCTGGCGGGCTTCCTGGGGCTTTTGCTGGCACCTGCGGCGGCTTCCGGGCTTTGGGTCGCCATGATCGGCTTTGGCTTGGGTGCCTGCTTCAGCCAGTGCCTGACGTTGACCCTGGAACACCTGAAAACGCCTGCCGAAGCCGGCAGCCTGGCGGCGTTCGTACAGGGTATCGGCTTTATCATCACCGGCATCGTGCCGTATATCACGGGTTGGCTGCGGGATGTCAGTGGCGACTTCCAGGCTTCGTGGACGCTGTTGACCGTGACCGTGATGGCAATGCTGCTGGTGACTGCGTGCTTCAATCCGCGCGGCTATGCGGCGGCTATCGCCCGGCCGGCCGCAACCGGCAAGGCCGCACCGGTCAACTGAGGCGTTGCAGGGTATCGCGTACCCGGTCCAGCGCCGGGTCGATGTCCAGCAGTTCAATGGCGCCGAAGCCCATCAATAGCCCCGGGCGGACCGGCGCTTCGCTGAAGAAGGGTGCCAGTGAATACAGGCCGACCTCTACCTTGCGCGCGAGGTTGGCCAACAGTTCCACATCCACTGCGGGCGTAGCCAAGGCACTGAGGTGGAAGCCTGCGCTGGCGGGGATGGCGCTGAACCACGGTGCCAGATCGCCGCCCAGGCGCGCCAGGATGCGCTCGCGGCGTGCGCTGTAGACCTCGTGGCAGCGGCGGATGTGCTTGTTCAGGTGGCCTTCGCCAAGGAAGCGCGCCAGCGCCCACTGCAGCAGGGTAGGGCTGTGCCAGTCGCTAAGGTGCTTGGCCACGCAAGCGGCCTGCAGTACGGCAGGCGGTAATACGGCATAGCCCAGGCGCAGCTCGGGCAGCAAGGTCTTGGAGAAGGTCCCGACGTAGGCGACCAGCCCATGCCGGTCCAGACGCTGCAGCGCGTCCGAGGCTGGCCCGTGGTAGCGGAACTCACAGTCGTAGTCGTCTTCGATGATCAGTGCACCCAGCTCGGCGGCCCGCGCAAGCAGGGCATGCCGGCGTGGCTCGCTCATCGGCATGCCCAGCGGGAACTGGTGCGAGGGTGTGACGTAGATCAGCCGGGTGCCGTCGGCGATCTGTTCCACGCACAGGCCCTCATCATCCACCGGCACCGATTGCAGGCGTGCACCCAGGGCCAGGAACAATTGCCGTGCCGGCGGGTAGCCAGGATCTTCCATGGCCACCTGGCAGCCCGGTTCGACCAGCACCCGGGCGATCAGGTCCAGCGCCTGCTGGGCGCCGTTGCACACCAGCAGGTCGGCTGCGCTGCAGTGCACCCCGCGCGAGTAGGCGATGTGGTGGGCAATGGCTTCGCGCAGTTCCGGCAAGCCCTGGGCCGGGAATTGGCGCTCGGGGTGGCGCTGGCTGCGGCGCAGTGCGTAGTTCAGGCAACTGCGCCACTGGTCGAAGGGGAACTGTGCCTTGCTCGAAGCACCCCCGACGAAGTCATAGCGCGATGGCGCCTGCAACTGGCGTTGGCTGAGCACGGTGGCGCGTTGCTGCCAGCGCTCGAGGGAGGCGGCGCCGGCCAGGGGGAGGGTGGCTGATTCGTTGCTGCGCAGCGGATGGCGTGGGGTGACGAATGTGCCACGGCCGACCACGCCGCTGAGCAGGTTATCGTAGGTCAGCCGCGAATAGGCCTCGGCCACGGTCTTGCGCGATACGCCCAGTTGTTCAGCCAGCAGACGGGTAGGCGGCAGTTGGGAGCCGGCGGCCAGGTGGCCGCTGTCGATACCATCGCGCAATTGCTGGTAAAGCTGATCGGCCAGGCCTTTGCGGCCCTCCAGGCGAATGTGCAGTTCCATGGGCGGGTCCGGAGCGGAGGATTGCTCAGGATAGCGGATTGGCTGCGACTCAGGTGCTTGTCACAGGCTACGAAGAGGCCGAGCCAACCGCTCAGAGCCGAGCGGTGCTGACGGTGATATAGCCTTTTTCTGCCAGGGCAATGCGTATCACGGTTTCGTCTTCCGGCGCGTTGCGGTTGCGCTTGATGCGCACGCCTTCAACCGTCGACGCTTTCATATGCTCTGAAATGGCCCGCCCGTTCGCGTCGAAGAACACCTCGCTGGCCAGCAACTCGATGCGTTCGATCAATTGCCGGGAATGTTCATCGGTGGCGCAGAAGAACATGACCCCCGACAAGTGCGGGTCGTTGTCGGGGTTGGTCATGTCATGGGCCAGCATTTCGCGCAGGCTGCTGCGCAGTTCGGCGATGGGGCGGGCGTACGGGTGCATGCGGAGCCTCCTCTGGATCGCGACCTTGCGTCCTCCAGTGCCGATCATGTTTTCTGTGGGCAGAGGCAGCAAGTAGGGCGCTTCTGAGGGCGGCGTAGGAAACGTCTTAAGATGCTGGGCGGTGGTCTAACCTCAGGGTCTACAAGGCAGCAGCCCCCGCCTTGGCCACCTGGGCATCCTGTTCGGATTTGACGCCGGATACACCAATGGCGCCCACCACCTGGCCTTCCACCCGCAGCGGCACGCCACCTTCAAGGCTGGTCAGCAGGGGGGCGGTCACGAATGCCGTACGGCCACCATTGACCATCTCTTCATAATCCCGCGTCTCTTTGCGCCCCAGTGCGGCGGTGCGGGCCTTTTCCATCGCGATGTAGGCACTGGCCGGCGCGCAGCCGTCCAGGCGTTCCAGGGCCAGTGGGTGGCCGCCGTCGTCGACCACGGCGATGGTCACGCTCCATTGTCGGGCCTGGGCTTCCTGGCGGGCGGCGGTCAGTACGCGGGCGATTTCGGTCTGGCCGATAACGAACTTGCTAAGCATGGGCGGGCTCCGGGTTCAAGGCTGCTTCGACGATTTCGACCCAGTGGCGCACGGGCGTGCGTCCAGCTCCGTCGAGGTGGGCCTGGCAGCCTATGTTGGCTGTGGCAATGAGGTGCGGTTTACCGCTTTCCAGCGCATTCAGACGATTGTCGCGAAGTTGCAGTGACAGTTCTGGCTGGGTCAGCGAATAGGTCCCCGCCGAGCCACAGCACAGGTGGCCATCGGGCACCGAGGTCAGGGTAAAGCCAAGCCGCGTCAGCAACGCTTCCACCGCGCCGCCCAGCTTCAGTGCGTGCTGCAGGGTGCATGGGCAGTGGAAGGCCAGTCGCTGTTCGGCGCACAGGGCCAATTGTTCGATCGGCTCATCGCGCAGGATTTCCACCAGATCGCGGGAAAGGGCGCTGACCCGGGCGGCCTTGGCAGCGTAATGGGGGTCTTTTTCCAGCAGGTGGCCATAGTCGCGGACAAACGCACCGCAGCCGCTGGCGGTCTGCACGATAGCCTCGACACCCGCTTCGATGGCGGGCCACCAGGCGTCGATATTGCGCCGTGCCCGCTGCAGGCCTTGCTCCTGGGCATTCAGGTGATAGTCCACCGCGCCACAGCATCCGGCCTGCCGGACCGGTTGCACACTGATACCCAGGCGGTCGAGCAGCCGCGCAGCAGCGGCATTGGTATTGGGTGACAGGGCCGGCTGCACGCAGCCTTCCAGCATCAGTACCCGGCGTGCATGGCGAACTGCCGGACGCTGGCCCGGTGTGGTGACCTGCGCCGGCAACTTGCGTTTGACTGAGGCCGGTAGCAGCGGGCGCAGCACCTGGCCGCTGCGGGTCAGGGCCTTGAACAGTGCCGGGCGCGGCACCACCGCACGCAGGCCCAGGCGCAACAGGCGCTGGCCGAGTGGGCGTGGCACCTGCTGCTCGACCACTGCGCGGCCGATGTCCAGCAGGTCGTGGTACTTCACCCCCGATGGGCAGGTGGTTTCGCAGTTGCGGCAGGTCAGGCAGCGGTCCAGGTGCAATTGGGTGCTGGCGGTGACCGGCTCGCCTTCGAGCATCTGCTTGATCAGGTAGATGCGCCCGCGAGGGCCGTCGAGTTCGTCGCCCAGCAACTGGTAAGTGGGGCAGGTGGCGGTGCAGAAGCCGCAATGTACGCAGGTGCGCAGGATGCGCTCGGCTTCGTCGGCGCGGGCCAGGCGGCGCGAGGTTTCGCTAAGGTTGGTTTGCATGGGCTGGCCTCACAGGTCCGGGTACAGGCGACCAGGGTTGAACACCCCCTGGGGATCGAGCTGCTGCTTGAGGGCGCGGTGATAGCGCATCAGTGCAACCGGCAGCGGCGGGCTGCTGGCTGCACCGGGGGCGTAGCAGGTGGCGTGGCCGCCCACCCTGGCGACCTGGTCGCGAATGGCCTGCGCCGGTGCGCAGGTCTTGAGCCAGCGCTGGGCACCCCCCCAGTCGATCAGTTGCTGGCCGGGCAGGTCCAGCTCGCCGGTGACGGTGGGTACGGACAGGCGCCACAGGGGGGCGGCGTCGGCAAAGAACGCCAGGCGCTGTTCGCGCAGGTCGCTCCAGAAGCGGTTATCGAGCGTGTCGCCCCCCAGCCGCTGGCGTGCCGACTGCACCGACCCTTCGCCGCCTTCCAGGCGCAGGTACAGCGTTTCGCCTTCATGGCAGGCGGCGCTGATCGGCAGCGGTTGCTGACCCCATTCGGCCAGCTCGGCCAGCGCTTCATTGCGGCCCATTGGCAGGCGCAGGCTCAGGCACAGGCGCGGGCGTGGCAGCACTTTCAGCGAAACCTCGGTCAGCAGCCCCAGGCATCCGAAGCTGCCCGCCATCAGGCGTGACACATCGTAGCCGGCGACGTTCTTCATCACCTCGCCACCAAAGCGCAGCAGCTTGCCGTGGCCGGTGATTACCCGTGTACCCAGTACAAAGTCGCGCACCGACCCGGCCCACGGCCGTCGCGGGCCAGACAACCCGGCCGCAACCATGCCGCCCAAGGTGGCCTCGGGGCCCAGGTGAGGTGGTTCGCAGGGCAGCATCTGGCCGGCCTCGTGCAGGGCTGCCTCGATCTCGCGCAGGGGGGTACCGGCGCGGGCCGTGAGTACCAGCTCGGTGGGGTCGTAGCTGACGATGCCGCGGTGCTTGCGGGTGTCGAGTACTTCGCCAGCCACCGGGTTGCCGAGCATCGCTTTGCTGTTGCTGCCCTGGATACGTAGCGGCGTACCTTCGTTCAGCGCCTGGTTGACCTGCTCCAACAGCGTCTGGCTCATGTCGCGGTCCATGCTCATCAGAAGCGCTCCAGCTCGGGGAAGGGCAGTTGCCCCTGGTGCACGTGCAGGGCGCCGAATTCGGCGCAGCGGTGCAGGGTGGGAATGTTCTTGCCGGGGTTGAGCAGGCCCTGGGGGTCGAAGGCGGCCTTCACCGCGTGGAACAGGGTAATTTCGTCGCTGTTGAACTGCGCGCACATCTGGTTGATCTTCTCGCGCCCCACGCCGTGTTCACCGGTGATGCTGCCGCCCACTTTCACACACAGCTCCAGAATCTTGCCGCCGATCGCTTCGGCACGCTCCAGCTCGCCGGGCAGGTTGGCATCGAACAGGATCAAAGGGTGCATGTTGCCGTCGCCGGCATGGAACACGTTGGCCACCCGCAGGCCGTACTCCGCGGACAGGTCGCTGATGCCCTTGAGCACCCGTGGCAACTCGCGGCGCGGGATGGTGCCGTCCATGCAGTAGTAGTCCGGGGAGATGCGTCCCACGGCCGGGAAGGCGTTCTTGCGCCCGGCCCAGAAACGAGCGCGCTCGGCTTCGTCGCAGGCCAGGTGCACCTCGCGGGCCCCGGCTTGCGTCAGCACGGCGGCGACGCGCTCGCAGTCGTCGTAAACATCGGCTTCCACGCCATCCAGTTCGCACAGCAGGATCGCCGCCGCGTCCACCGGGTAGCCGGCATGGATGAAGTCTTCAGCGGCGCGGATCGCCAGGTTGTCCATCATCTCCAGGCCGCCGGGAATGATGCCGGCAGCGATGATGTCGGCGACTGCCCGGCCGGCGTCCTCGACGCTGTCGAAACTGGCCAGTATCACCCGCGCCACCTGGGGCTTGGGCAGCAGCTTGACGGTGACTTCGGTGACGATACCGAGCATGCCTTCGGAGCCGATGAACAATGCCAGCAGGTCGAAGCCGGGGCTGTCCAGGGCATCGCTGCCCAGGCTCAGGCGTTCGCCCTCGACCGTAAGGATGTCCACCTTGAGCACATTGTGTACGGTCAGGCCGTACTTGAGGCAGTGCACGCCACCGGCGTTTTCGGCGACGTTGCCACCGATCGAGCAGGCAATTTGCGAGGAAGGGTCGGGTGCGTAGTACATACCATGGGGTGCGGCGGCCTGGGAGATGGCCAGGTTGCGTACGCCCGGTTGCACGCGGGCGTAACGCCCCTGCGGGTTGACCTCGAGGATACGGTTGAAGCGCGCCATCACCAGCAGGATGCCCTTGGCCAGCGGCAGGGCACCACCGGACAGGCCGGTACCGGCGCCACGCGCAACCACCGGTACGCCGCGCTGGTGGCAAAGCTTCAACAGCGTCTGCACCTGTTCCAGGCGCTCGGGCAGTACCACCAGCAGTGGCACGGTGCGGTAGGCCGACAGGCCGTCGCATTCGTACGGTTTGAGGTCTTCATCGCGGTGCAGGATTTCAAGGTCCGGCAGTGCATCGCGCAGCGCCTGCAACAGGGCGGCCAGGTCCACGTTGGGCAGCGCGCCATCGACGCGTTCGTCATACAGGATATTCATTGGCTCACTCGCAACGGTTTTTGTTGTTGTTGGCGAAGCGGTCACCGATGCAGCGTGCGCGTGCTAGCGTTCGGGGTCGAGTGAGATGTTGACTGGTCCTACCAGTTTCTTCGGGCAGTACTGTCTATTCACGGTTCTGTCTGGCTAGATTGGCGATATAAGTCAAAGTGGTCCTACCAGCAGGAGTGTGCGCAGTGGGTACTGAAGGCAAGGCCAAGGTCGCCGACCAGGTGGCCGAACGGGTTGAGCGGCTTATCGTCGAAGGCGTGCTCAAGGTGGGCCAGGCACTGCCGTCGGAGCGGCGTCTGGTGGAAAAGCTTGGCTGTTCACGTTCGGCCTTGCGCGAGGGCCTGCGCGTTCTGCGTGGGCGCGGCATCATCGACACCGAACAGGGGCGGGGTTCGTTCGTCGCCGATCTCACCGGGCAGGCGGGTGCTACGCCTTTGATGCACCTGTTCAGTTCGCAACCGCGCACGCTGTTCGACCTGCTGGAGGTCCGGGCGTTGCTGGAGGCAGAGTCGGCGCGGCTGGCGGCGTTGCGGGCTACCGACGTCGACCGCCTGCTGATCCGCCGGCGCTACGAAGAAATGCTGGCTGCGCACGAGGCTGCGCAGGCGCTCGATGCCCGTGAGCATGCCCGCCGTGACCATGCCTTTCACCGGGCGATCAGTGAGGCGTCGCATAACCCGGTGCTGGTGCATACCCTGCAATCGCTCAGTGACCTGACCTTGAGCACGGTGTTCGCTTCGGTCAACAACCTGTATTGCCGGCCAGCGCAGAAACGCCAGATTGATCGGCAGCATGCGCGCTTGTATCGCGCGGTCATGGAGCAACTGCCCGAGCAGGCGCAGCGGGCCGCGCGCGAGCATGTCAATGGCATACGCGACAGTTTGCGGGAGATCGAGCAGGAAGAGCAGCGCCTGGTCAGGGCGACCATGCGCATGGATGGCTGGGGGTGAAACGGCCCTGTACCGGCCCTCTCGTGTCGAACCGCCGCGCAAGGGCCGGTACAGGTTTACTCAATGGTCAGCCACAGGGTCATCTTGCGACAAGATAGCCCGGGCCAGTTCTTCATCATTGGCCTGTAGCCCTGGATGGTCCTTGCGGGCCTGTTCAAGCGCCGACTCCACATAGGCGCCGCGGATGGCACCGCCGCTGGCGACGAATGCTGAAAGTTCGTCACGGGCCGGGATGATGCGTTTGTCATCCTTGAAGGTCGAATACAGCGAAGCGGAAACACCGGCCGAGGTAGCGACGTCGCCCGCATCGACGCGGGCGAGGGCAGCTCCGGCAGGCATCAGAAGCAGCAGCGCAGGGGCGAGCAGTAGGTGGCGCATGTCGTGTTCTCCAGAAGCGTGAAGCACAGGGAAATAAACCACTCAGTGAGTAAGACGGGTGGGGAGTGCGGGTAGTTCCCTTTCTCTGGCTTGAGAGTGTCGGGCCTGACGATGGATTGACCGCGTCGGGACGCGCGTGATTTGCTTGGGTGGATGGTGCTTCGCGGGCAAATCCGCAGAGGGCCCTGCCGATCATTCAAAGGAAACTGAAGGTTCGCCCATGTCCGACTACAAGCTGCATTGCTTCGCCGAATCCGGCAACGCCTACAAGGCTGCGCTCATGCTTGAACTCACCGGCCAGAACTGGCAGCCGGTGTTCGTCGACTTCTTCCACGGCCAGACGCGTGAGCAAACCTGGCGCGATGAGGTGAACGAGCAGGGCGAGGTGCCGGTGATGGAGCATGCTGGCAAGCGCTTCACCCAGTCTGCGCTGATTCTGGAATACCTTGCCGAACAGACCGGCCAGTTCGGGCCTCGCGATGAAGATGAAAAGCGCGAGATCTGGCGCTGGATGCTGTTCGACAACCATAAGTTCACCAGCTATTACGCTGCGCTGCGCTTTTTGTTTTGCCTGAAGAACACCGGCGAAACCGATGTGACGCGGTTCCTGCGCGAGCGTGCCACGGCGGCTTACCGTATTGTCGACGCGCACCTGGCGAAGACGCCATTCATGGTCGGTGGCCGGTTGACCATCGCCGACCTGTCGTTGGCCGGGTATGTGTTCATGCCGGAAGACACCGGTATCCCGTTGGCAGTGTTCACGCACATCGAGGCGTGGAAAGCCCGCATCCAGGCACTGCCGGGGTGGAAACACCCGTATGAGCTGATGCCGCGCACGGCATCCTGACCCATTCGCGGCAAAAACCGGCACCACGGCGGCCCGGCGAAATCACGTGTGTGGCACACCCCGAGTGGGTGCGCCGCCCGCATACTCCGGCTTCAGGTGCCCTTGCTCGTCCAGCAGATAAGCATCCATCACCTCCCGCACCACCGGCCCTGCGACCCGGCCTCCAGCCTCACCGTTCTCGATCATTACCGCCACCACCACACTGGGGTGCTCAGCCGGAGCAAAGCCGACAAACAGGGCGTTGTCGCGGTGGCGCTCAAGGGTCTTGTTGCGGTTGTAACGCTCACCCTGCTTGATCGCCACCACCTGCGCGGTACCGCTTTTGCCGGCAATTCGGTACTGGGCACCGGCGGCCGCGGCGCGGGCAATGCCGCGCGGGTCGTGCATGACCATCTGCATGCCCTGGCTGACCTGGTCCCAGGCATGCTTGTCGTGCAGCACGATGTCGGGCATGGGGTTTGGGTCGATCGGCGTATCGCCGCCCACGGTCATGGCCAGGTGCGGGCGGTGCCACACGCCCTTGCTTGCCAGCAGGCTGGTGGCCTGGGCCAACTGCAGGGGGGTGACCTGCATGTAACCCTGGCCAATGCCAAGGATCAGCGTCTCGCCGGGGAACCAGGCCTGGCGTCGTGTGGCGCGCTTCCACTCGGCCGAGGGCATCAGCCCGGAGGCTTCCTCGAACATGTCCAGCGACACCTTCTGGCCCAGGCCGAACTCGGCCATGTAGTCGTGCAGCCGGTCGATGCCCAACTTGTGCGCCAGGTCGTAGAAGTAGGTGTCGTTGGAACGCATGATGGCGGTGTACATGTCCACCCAGCCGTCGCCGCTGCGGTTCCAGTTGCGGTACTTGTGGTCATAGTTGGGCAGTTCGTAGTAGCCCGGGTCGAACACCCGGCTGCCAGGGGTGATCACCCCGCTGTCGAGGCCAGCGATGGCCACTTCAGGCTTCACGGTCGAGCCGGGCGCATACAGGCCGCGCAGGACGCGGTTGAACAGTGGGCGGTCGATGGAGTCGCGCAGCGCGGCATACTGCTTGAAGCTGATGCCCTTGACGAACAAGTTGGGGTCGAAGCTGGGGTTGCTGACCATCGCCAGTACGTCACCATTGGCCGGGTCCAATACCACCACCGAGCCACGGCGGTCACCCAGCGCTTTTTCTGCGGCTATCTGCAAATGGGCGTCGAGGGTGAGGACTATATCCTGCCCGGGGGTCGGGTCCTTGTGGTTGAGCACGCGCATCACCCGCCCCTGAGCGTTGGTCTCGACCTCTTCGTAGCCCACGTGGCCATGCAGTTGGCTTTCGTAGAAGCGCTCGATGCCGGTCTTGCCAATCGATTGGGTGCCGCGGTACTCAGTGCTGTCGAGCGTTTTGGCTTCTTTCTCGTTGATGCGCCCCACATAGCCCACTGAATGCGCGAAATGCCCGGCCAGTGGGTACTCGCGGATGAACTGCGGCTCCACCTCCAGGCCCGGCAGGCGGAACTGGTTCACCGCTACCAGGGCGATCTGCTCCTCGCTCAGGCCCACCATAAGGGTTACGGGCTCGAACGGTTTGCGGCCACGGCGCAGGTCCTTGTCGAACTGCTTACGGTCGTCTTCGGTCAGGCCCAGCACCTGCGTCAGGGTGTCGAGCACCTTGGCCGAGTCGCCGCCGGCCCGCTCCCGGGTCATGGTCAGGTCGAAGCTGGGCTTGTTGTCGGCCAGTACCACGCCGTTGCGGTCGTAGATCAGCCCGCGTTCGGGGGCGATGGGCAGCACGTGCACGCGGTTGTTTTCCGACACGGCCGTTTGCTGGTCGTGCTGCATCACTTGCAGTACATAGAGCCGGCCCACCAAGACGGCACACAGGCTGAACACCATGGCAGCGCAGGCCAGAAGCCGACGGTTGACCAGGTGCTTTTCCTTTTCGTGGTCCTTTAGCGGGATGGGTTGCGGCATCTGTGAATCGATCCTGAGGGGTGGCAATACGCGCGCGATCGGGCCGCGGATGCTACGCAACCCGTACCGCACCCTCAAGACGAGCCCCGGCTGCCCGCTGGCTGGCATCGGCTGTGTGCCCCATGATCAGGGCGCTGAGGGGGAATATGAAGATTTGTTCATTGCGGAGTCATGATGACGAGTCAGGGGTGGTTTTTTATGATTTGTGGATCCACAAATCGATTCTGTTCGGTAACCGAACATCAGTTTTCGTTGGTTGTGAATTTATAAACTATTGAATTTATTTATAAAAAATATGATTTTTACTGGCAATGAACTGAAATTGGTCGCGCCTGATAGTTAGGCAGTGGTTTCGTCACGTTGTCTGTGGATCCATTATCTGGTTGATTAGCGCCTGACAACGGCCGGAGCCCTCCTGCCGTATGCGATAACAATTACAAAAAGGGTCCAGTCATGAATGGCTATCCAGCGGCACTGAACCGTCAGGGTTCCTCCCGTTGCGCCTGCGCGTGCGCATCGTTCCTCTCGCCTTTGGCCAAGCCTGGCCGGCAGGTGACCCCATGAATACCGATCTCAAGCAACGTCTGGACAACGACCCGATGGGTCGCTTTCAGTGCCTGGCCATTGGTATTTGCATCATCCTCAACATGATCGATGGCTTCGACGTGCTGGTCATGGCCTTCACCGCCGCCTCGGTGTCTGCCGAGTGGGGCCTGAATGGGGCGCAGGTTGGGCTTCTGCTCAGTGCCGGCTTGTTCGGTATGGCGGCCGGGTCATTGTTCATCGCGCCGTGGGCTGACCGCTTTGGCCGACGTCCGCTGATCCTGCTGTGTCTGGCGCTGTCCGGTATCGGCATGCTGCTCTCGGCACTGAGCCAGAGCCCGCTGCAACTGGCGCTGCTGCGCGGCCTGACCGGGCTGGGCATCGGTGGCATCCTGGCCAGCAGCAATGTGATTGCCAGTGAATATGCCAGCAAACGCTGGCGCGGCTTGGCGGTGAGCCTGCAGTCCACTGGCTATGCGCTGGGTGCGACCCTTGGCGGTTTGCTGGCGGTATGGCTGCTGGGGCATTGGGGCTGGCGCTCGGTATTTCTGTTTGGCGGCGTCGTCACCGTACTGGTGATCCCGCTGGTACTGCTGTGGTTGCCAGAGTCGCTGGACTTTCTGCTGGCACGCCGGCCGGCCAATGCTCTGGCCCGGGTCAACCGCCTGGCCGTGCGCCTTGGCCAGCCGGCATTGGCGCAACTACCGGCTGTTGCCGCAAGGGCAGAGGGTGCCAAAACCGGGTTCAGGCAGCTGCTGGCGCCGGCCATGCGCCGCACCACGCTGGTGATCTGGTTGCTGTTCTTCCTGGTCATGTTCGGCTTCTACTTCGTGATGAGCTGGACGCCGAAACTGTTGGTGGCCGCCGGCTTGTCGGCCCAGCAAGGCATCACCGGCGGCGTGCTGTTGAGCGTGGGCGGCATCGTTGGCGCGGCGCTGATCGGCGGCCTGGCTTCGCGCTGGCCACTGACTCGCGTGCTGGCGTTGTTCATGCTCATCACCGCCGCGCTGCTGGTGCTGTTCGTGGCCAATGGTGCCTCGGTCACTGCGGCGCTGGCGTTGGGCCTGCTGATCGGGCTGTTTTCCAACGGCTGCGTGGCTGGGCTGTATGCCTTGTCGCCGGTGGTCTATGACGCATCGGTACGCGCCACCGGTGTGGGTTGGGGGATCGGCATCGGCCGCATGGGCGCGATCCTGTCGCCGACCGTAGCTGGCGTGCTGCTCGATGGTGGCTGGCAACCCCTGCATCTGTATGGCGTGTTCGCCAGCGTGTTCGTGCTTGCCGCAGGTTGCCTGCTGCTGTTGCGCCCAACGGCCAAGCCTGCGTCTGCCTTGCCTGCTGATGCACTGAGCCACTGAGTGTAACCCGGCCTGGCCGGGTATCTGAATGCAACTTACTGCTCCGGGTCATGCTGGCCTGGGGCGGTCTGCTGCGCCTATTGAACGTGGAGAACAATAATAATGATGGACACAACTTGCACGCTGGCCCGTTCGGTCCTGGCTGTTTCGCTGGCGTTTGGCCTTGGTTTGCCGGCCTGGGCGCAAGAGGGTGGCTTCTTTGAGGATGCCAAGGGTGGGCTGACATTGCGCAACTACTACTTCAACCGCGATTTCCGCGACCCGGGGGCCGCCAAGGGCAAGGTTGAAGAGTGGGCCCAGGGTTTCATCTTCAAGTTCAGCTCTGGCTACACCCCGGGGCTGATCGGTTTTGGCCTGGATGGTATCGCCCTGTTCGGCGTGAAGCTGGACAGCGGCGGCGGTACAAGCGGCTCAGAACTGTTGCCGGTGCACGATGACGGGCGAGCGGCCGACGACTACGGTCGGGCCGGGCTGGCGGCGAAGCTGCGTATGTCCGCGACCGAGCTGAAGGTGGGGGAGTTGTTGCCGGATATTCCGCTGTTGCGTTACGACGATGGCCGCCTGCTGCCGCAGACCTTCCGTGGTGCCATGCTCGACTCGCGGGAAATCGAAGGCCTGAGCCTGCAGGCCGGCCAGTACCGCGAGGTGAGCCTGCGCCACTCTTCGGACATGCAGGACCTATCTGCCTGGGCCGCGCCCGGGGTCACCTCGGACGGCTTCAACTACGCCGGCGCCGAGTACCGCTTCAACCAGCAGCGAACACTGATCGGCGCCTGGCACTCGCAATTGGAGGACATCTACCAGCAAAGCTACTTCAACCTGCTGCACAGTCAGCGGGTAGGGGAGTGGACGTTGGGGGCCAACCTTGGCTACTTCATCGACCGGGATGACGGACAGGCGCGCATCGGCGACATCCAGAGCCGCACCGGTTACGCTTTGCTGTCAGCTTCGCACAGTGGCCACACGCTGTACCTGGGGTTGCAGAAGGTCAGTGGCGACAGTCAGTGGATGTCGGTTTACGGCAGCAGTGGGCGAACCCTGGGCAACGACATGTTCAACGGTAACTTCAGTAATGCTGACGAGCGTTCGTGGCAAGTGCGTTACGACTACAACTTTGCCGCGCTCGGTGTGCCAGGGCTGCTGGCCATGGTGCGGTACGGGCATGGCGAGAACGCCACCACGGCGGCGGGCAGCAATGGCAAGGAGTGGGAGCGCGATGCCGAGGTGAACTACACCTTCCAGAGCGGGGCTTTGAAGAACCTCAACATCCGGCTGAACAACGCGACCAACCGGCGCAGCTTCAACAGTGATCTCGACCAGACGCGCCTGATCGTCAGCTATCCGCTGACCTTGTAGGGGCGGGTTCACCCGCGAACACCGGCGCAGCCGGTGCCATGTTCCGCGTTGCCTGCTTCGCGGGTGAACCCGCTCCTACAACAGGCCTGCAGCAACCCCTCGGCTTGCGCTAAGATGCCCGCTCATGTCTTTGGAAGTCGCCTGGATGAGCAAACCCGGTCAGATGGTGCTGGTTGCGTTGCGCAAGATGATCGCTTCAGGCGAGTTGGCGGCCGGCGAGCGCTTGATGGAAGTCCCAACCGCTGAACTGTTCGGCGTTTCACGCATGCCGGTGCGCATGGCATTTCGCACCCTCGAACAGGAAGGCCTGCTGGTGCGCTTTGGTGGCCGGGGGTTTCAGGTGCGCTCGGTCAGCGCCGATGACATCGCGGGTGCGGTCGAGGTGCGCGGTGTGCTGGAGGGGTTGGCGGCGCGTCAGGCTGCAGAACGTGGCTTGTCGGTGCAAGCACGCGCTGCGTTGCAACAATGCCTGGTCGACGGCGATCAACTGTTCGACAAGGGCTTTGTGAGCGAAGACGACTTGCAGGTCTATCACGACCTGAACATGCGCTTTCATCAGGTGATCATCGACGCCAGCCACAACCCGGCCATTGCCGTTGCCCTGGCGCGCAACGATCACCTGCCATTCGCCTCGGTCACCGCACTGGCGGTGGACCGCCATGATCTGGCTCGCGAATACCGGCGCTTCAACTTCGCCCATATGCAGCACCACGCCGTGTTCGACGCCCTGGTCAACCGCCAGGGTGCCCGCGCCGAAGCGATCATGCGCGAGCACGCCAATGCCACCTTGCGCTATGCCGAAACCTTTGGCGGGGCTGCGGCAGACGCGGGCATGAAAGTCATCCTGCCCTCGTCGTAAGCCGGGTCAGATGTCCAGCACCAGCAGCGGCGTCTTCGAGCGCGAGCAGCAGGGCGTGAACTGATCGTTCAGGGCCTGTTCCTCTTCGGTGAGAAACAGATCGCGATGGTCCGGTGTGCCCTGCAGCACGCGTGTCAGGCAGGTGCCGCAAATACCCTGCTCGCACGACATGGCGATCTCGATACCGTTCTCTTCAAGCACCTGCACCACGGTCCGGTCAGCTGGCACCTCGAACACTTGTCCCGTGCTGCCCACCTGCACCGAGAAACTGCCACCGTTGCTGGCATCCACCGGTGCTGCGGCGAAGTACTCGCGGTGCAGGTTGGCCTCCTGCCAGCCCAGCCCCTTCGCGCTGTCCAGCACATGCTGCATGAACCCGCCGGGCCCGCATACATACAGGTGCACATCATCTTGCGGGTTGCCCAGCACCTGGGCGATGTCCAGCGCCGTTTCCGGCTGCTCGTCAAAATGCACGAACAGCCGATCAGCGAACGGCGCGCTGCGGATCCGCTCGACAAACGCCGCACGCTCGCTGGAGCGGGCACAGTAGTGCAGCTCGAAGGCCTGGCCGCTGTGGGACAGCTGCTCGGCCATGCACAGGATTGGGGTAATGCCGATACCGCCAGCAAACAGCAAACTGCGCTGCGCACCCTCGGCCAGCGGGAACAGGTTGCGCGGCGCACTGATACGCAGCCGGGCGCCGGCCTGCACCTGCTCGTGCAGGCTACGTGAGCCGCCCCGCGAAGCCGGGTCGTTGAGTACGCCAATCAGATAGCGATGGCGTTCTTCGGGATGGTTGCACAGCGAATACTGGCGCACCAGCCCGTCGGGCAGGTGCACGTCGATATGGGCGCCGGCGCTGAACGCCGGCAGCAGGCTGCCATCTGCCGCGGCCAGCTCGAAGCTGCAGATACCCTGCGCTTCATCGTTACGGGATACCACTACGGCATCGATCATGTCGGCTGTTCCTCAGGCAGGGTTGGCGCTGGTGGCGATCAGTTGCGGCTGCGGCGCACGCTCTTGGGCGATGATCCGCTCCAGCACTTTGCGTGACTGCACGCCGCCGGCGTCGATATTCAGCTTCAGCAAGTTGCGCTCGGGGTGGGCCAGCAGGTTCTGCTGCTGGCGTTCGAGCATTTCCAGGTCTTCGCTGAAAATCTTGCCCTGGCCCTCACGAATGTTGTCGGTCAGGGTCTGGTCGTGCGCAGCGAAGTTGCGCGCCATGCCCCAGAAGTACCAGATAGAGGTATCGCTCTCAGGGGTGATGAAGTCGACCACGATGCTCGACGCCTTATGCTGTGCCTCGGCGTGGTAGCCGCCCTTGCCGGCATGCGCTACACCCACTTCGATCAGCACATGGCTAGGTGGGGTGAAACGGCAGATCTGCCAGCGGTCCACTGGTACATCGTCGGCCAGGCCATTGCCACGCAAGGCCATGCGCCAGAACGGTGGCGCCATGATGTTTTCCATGTGCCGGGCGGTGACCACTTCGTCGCCGGTCACGGTGGTGACCGGCGGTGCCTCGTCGATCTCCTTCTGGCCGATGCTGGAGGCGTGCACATAGGTTTCATGGGTGAGGTCCATGAGGTTGTCGATCATCAGGCGGTAGTCGCAACCGATGTGGAACAGCCCGCCGCCGTAGGCCCACTCATCACTCACCGCCCATTCCAGATGCGGAATCAGCGCCGGGTCGGCCTGCGCCTGGTCACCGGGCCAGACCCAGATGAAGCCATAGCGCTCGACGGCCGCAAAGGTCTTGTTGCAGGGGAAGCCACGCACCCGTTGGCCCGGCATCGACACGGTCTTGCCGTCGCAACCCATCACCAGGCCGTGGTAGCCGCACACCAGGTTGCCGTCCTCGACATAGCCCAACGACAACGGTGCGCCGCGGTGCGGGCAGAAGTCCTCGACGGCGGCTACTTGGTTCTCGCGGGCGCGGTAGAACACGATTTTTTCCCCGCAGATCTGTCGGCCCAGGGGTTTGGTGGCGATCTCATCGGGGGTGCAGGCGACGTACCAGGTGTTTTTGGGGTACATGGGAGGCTCTCCGGGTTTTGTTTTTATTTAATGGATCCATTAAGGCTACGGTCGGCGTGGTAGGTCAATGCATTTTGCTTGGTAAGTGCAGATTCTGTGCGATTATCGGTTTTTAGTGGATCCATTGATGGGGCCCCTCTGCGATTCGAGGGGGCGGCTGCAGCGGCACGTCGTCTGAACAGGAAGGCACCGGCGAGATCGATCAATGCGGCCGGTGCGGGAGCAGGCCTGGCCGAACCTGCTATGCCTAAAGGGACACCCAACCCATCAAGGCCACTCGATGCTAGCCATCGAACAACTCTACAAATCATTCCCCACCCCCCAAGGCCCGCTCCCCATTTTGCAGGGGGTGGACATGCGCCTGGCGCGGGGCAGCAGCCTGGCGCTGATGGGCGAGTCGGGCAGCGGCAAGAGTACTTTGCTGCACCTGGTGGCTGGCCTGGACCGAGCGGACAGTGGCCGTATTCTGATCGACGACGTTCCGCTCGATGGCCGTTCGGAAGCGTCGCTGGCGCAGTGGCGACGGGAGGGGATCGGCCTGGTGTTTCAGCAGTACAACCTGATCAGCAGCCTGGACGTGGGCCTGAACCTTACCTTCCAGGCCCGTCTCGCCGGGCGGCATGACCCGCATTGGGCGGCTTACCTGGCGCAGCGCCTGGGCCTGGCGGACCTGCTCGGGCGTTACCCGGAACAACTGTCTGGCGGCCAGCAGCAGCGCGTCGCGATCGGCCGTGCGCTTGCCGGGCGCCCGGCCTGGCTATTGGCTGACGAACCGACCGGCAGCCTCGATGAAGCCAGCAGTGACGAGGTGCTGAGTTTGTTGCTGCAGTTGGTCGCCGAAGCCGGCAGCGGGGTACTGATGGTGACCCACAGCCCGCGGCTGGCGGCGCGTTTGCAGCACCGTTGCTACCTGCAGGCCGGCCGCTTGCGGCCCGAGCAGGGCTGATGAAGCTTTTGTCGCTGGCCCTGTTGGCGCTGCTCAGCCACTGGCGGCGCCATCGTGTGCAGTGCTTCAGCATCTTCACTGGCCTGTGGCTGGCCACGGCGTTGTGGACCGGCGTGCAGGCGTTGAACAGCCAGGCACGCAGCGACTATGCCCGGGCCAGCGCGGTATTGACCGGGCCGCTGCAGGCGCAACTGATCGCGCGCAATGGCGAGCGCTTCGATCAGGCGTTGTACGTGCAACTGCGCAGGCTGGGCTGGGCTGTTTCGCCGGTGCTGGAAGGGCGCTTGCGCTTGCCGGGCGAGCCCGCACGCAGTGTGCGACTGATCGGCATCGAGCCGTTGAGCCTGCCACCTGCCAGTAGCATTGCCGGGGTGCAGGTGCAGGCATTCGATCTGCAAGCGTTCGTCGGCTCGCCCGGGCAAGCCTGGGTTGGACCAGACACCTTGCGTCAACTGAACACAAGCCCCGGATCGCCGACCCGCGACAGTGAAGGGCAGTTGCTGCCGCCTATGGTTTTGCAGCCTGCGTTGGCACCCGGGGTCATCGTGGTGGACATCGGCCACGCGCAGACGTTGCTGAACGCACCGGGGCAGTTGTCTCGTCTGCTGCTGGCCGATACCCCCGGGCCGTTGCCTGCGGATATCGCCCGCTATCTTGAACTGCAGCCGCGGCAGGACGATGGTGGCTTGCAGCGCCTGACCGACAGTTTCCACCTCAACCTGACCGCGCTCGGCCTGCTGGCGTTCGTCGTCGGCTTGTTCATTGCCCACGCCGCAATCGGTCTGGCGCTGGAGCAGCGCCGTGGGCTGATCCGTAACCTGCGCGCGTGCGGCGTCAGCCTGAAGACCCTGCTGTGCGCCCTGGTGCTGGAGCTGGGCTTGTTCGCGGCACTGGGTGGGCTGGCCGGGGTGGCCAGTGGTTACGCATTGGCCGCGTGGCTGCTGCCCGACGTGGCCGCCAGCCTGCGTGGCCTGTATGGCGCCCAGGTCGCCGGCACGTTGAGCCTGCCGGCGGGCTGGTGGCTGCTGGGTGTGCTGGTGAGTGTCCTCGGTGCATTGCTGGCCGGCTTGGAGAGTGTAATGCGCGCTGCCCGGTTGCCTTTGCTGGCGCTGGCGCAACCCCAGGCCTGGCGACTGGCGCAGGGGCCATGGTTGCAACGGCAGGCTTTGCTAGCGGGCCTGCTGCTGTTGCTGGCCTTGGGCTGTGGTGTCTTCGGGGCTGGCTTGCTTAGCGCGTTCGCCATGCTGGCAGGGTTGCTGCTGGCGGCGGCGCTGCTGTTGCCGGCCTTGCTCGATCAGGTACTGGCCTGGCTGGCGCGTCGTTGCCACCGGCCATTGGCGCAATGGTTCGTGGCTGACAGCCGCCAGCAGCTGCCAGCCCTGAGCCTGGCGTTGGTCGCCCTTTTGCTGGCCCTGGCTGCCAGTGTTGGCGTGGGCAGCATGACCGAGGGTTTTCGCAAGACGTTTGTCGGTTGGCTTGACCTGCGCCTCTCCGCCGACCTGTATGTCACCCCGCGGGACACGGCCCAAGGCTTGCAGATAGTCGAGTGGCTCAAGCAGCAGCCCGGGGCCAGCGTGGTCATGCCCGGCTGGCGCGCAGACATGCAGCTGCAAGGTTGGCCGGTGCAAGTGCAGGGCATTGTCGATCACCCTGCCTATCGTACGCGCTGGCCATTGCTGGAACAGCATTCGCGCGCCTGGCAGCAACTGGCCAGCGGACAAGCCGTGATGCTCAGTGAGCAGTTGGCCAGGCGATTGAACCTGCAACTGGGTGACAGCCTGAAGCTGCCCGCAGGCACGCCAGCCATGCCCGTGGTGGGGATCTATGCCGATTACGGCAACCCCAAGGGGCATGTACTGGTCAATGCCGGCTGGTTGCGCGTCCACTGGCCACAGGCAACCCTGGCCGGCTTGAGTGTCGACCTGAACGCTGAAGGGGTGGCATCGCTCAAGGCCGCGCTGCAACAGCACTTTGCCCTGGATGACAGCCGGGTGGTCGAGCAGGCGCGCCTGAAACGCTGGTCGACCGACGTCTTCAACCGCACCTTTGCCGCCACCGCAGCTCTCAACAGCCTTACCCTTGGCGTGGCCGGTGTGGCGTTGTTCATCAACCTGCTGACCCTGGGCCAGGCGCGGCTGGGCCAGTTGGCACCGCTGTGGGCACTGGGGGTGCGGCGCATGCAACTGGTCTGGTTGAGCCTGGGGCAGACACTCATGCTCAGCGGCTTCACCGTACTGCTGGCGATTCCGCTTGGGCTGTTGCTGGCCTGGTGCCTGGTCGCGGTGGTGAACGTGCAGGCCTTCGGCTGGCGTTTACCGCTGTATGTGTTCCCCATGCAACTGCTGCAGTTGACCGTGCTGGGCATGCTCACCAGCCTGCTGGCCTGCGCCTGGCCGCTGTGGCAGCTGGCGCGCCGCCCGCCGCGCGAACTGTTGAGACCGTTGTCCGATGAAGCTTAGTGCGTGGCTGTTGCTGAGCGGGTTGTTGTTGTGCGGCTGTGATCAGCCTGCACCGCAAAGCTATGCCGGGCTCGGGCAGCAGGCTGGCGAGTTCAGCCAGGTGACCCGCGATCATCGTCTGGTCTTCCCGCATGACCACGGTCCCCACGATGGCTTTCGTATCGAGTGGTGGTATGTCACCGCCAACCTCAAGGACGCCCAGGGCCGTGACTGGGGCGCCCAGTGGACACTGTTCCGCTCGGCCTTGCGCCCCGGTCCGGAGACCAGCGGCTGGAACAGCCCGAACCTGTGGATGGGGCATGCAGCACTGACCGCGCCGGGTGGCCATCAGGCTGCTGAAACCCTGGCGCGGGGGGGGATCGGCCAGGCCGGCGTGCAGGCCCAGCCGTTTCGCGCATGGATCAATGACTGGGTGTTGCAGGGCCAGGGCGGTATCGAACAGCTACAGATGGTCGCAAGTGGCGATGGTTTTCGCTATGACCTGCAGTTGCACAGCGATCTTCCCTTGGTGCTGCATGGTGAGCAGGGCTACAGCGAAAAATCTGGCAAGGGCCAGGCTTCGTACTATTACAGCCAGCCGTTCTACCAGGTCCAGGGGCAGGTCCAGCGTGGCAGCTTGTGCATCGCGGTTACCGGGCAGGCCTGGCTGGACCGGGAATGGAGCAGCCAGCCGCTGGCCCCCGGGCAGACCGGCTGGGACTGGTTTTCCCTGCACCTGGACAGTGGCGCCAAGCTGATGCTGTTCCAGGTACGGGAAGCCCACGGGGAACCCTATCGCGCCGGGACCTGGGTAGGGCCACAAGGTGACGTGGTGGCACTGGACGCCGCACAGATCCAGCTGCAGGCCCTGGCCTGGTCTGCGCAGAAAAACGGCAAGCAGGTACCGACGCGCTGGCGGGTGCAAGTGCCGGAGCATGGGGTGGATGTGCAGGTCGATGCCGTTGAGCCGCAGGCGTGGATGCAGACACGGTTCCCGTACTGGGAAGGGCCGGTACGCTTGAAGGGGAGTGCGGGCGGGCGCGGGTATCTGGAGATGACCGGCTACTAGTGCAACAACGTTTGAGCAAGACAGTTGTTCCCATAAAGGTCGCGCCAGACCCTTCAATCCTTGATCAGCCCTCGCAGCACTGCCCGCGCTTCTTCAGTACGCAAGCATTCGATGAACAACTGGCTTTCCCGCGCCACCGTGGCCTCCAGCTCTGCCCGCTGGCTGTCCTTGAGAAGCCGCTTGCTGATACGCAGTGCCGCCTGCGGGTAGCCTTGCAGCTGCCGCGCCAGCGTGCGGGCAGCTTCCAGGCACTGTTCGCCGTTTTCATGCAGCTCATTGGCCAGCCCCCAGGCCAGCATCTGTTCGCCATCCAGCAATGCATTGGTCAGCAGCAAGCGTGCCGCCCGGGCCTGGCCAAGCACACGCGGCAGCAGCAGGCTGGAACCAAACTCCGGGCACACACCCAGCGGCGCGAAAGGCATGCGCAGCTTGGTCGAGCGGCTGACCAGCACCTGGTCGCAGTGCAGCAACAGGGTGGCCCCGATGCCGATCGCCGCACCACTGACCGCTGCGATCAGCGGCTTGTCCAGGCCCATGACCACCCGCATCAGGCGGAACACTGGGCTGTCCAGGTCGCTGGGCGGGTTGTCGAGGAAGTCGCGAAGGTCGTTGCCAGCGCTGAAGCAGTGCGGCCCACCGGTGATGATGATGGCATCGACAGCGGGGTCTTCACCTGCCGCCAGCAACAGGTCACCCAGCAGCTGGTACATGGCAGTGTTCAGGGCATTGAGCTTGTCGGGGCGGTTGAAGGCCAGGGTCAGCAGGCCTTGGTCCAGCTCGCGTGTGATCAGGTCGTTCATGGCAGCCGCTTTTGTTGTTGTGAGAGGGCCCTGCCGGGCAGTGGTGCTTAGGGTTTATCACGCAGTCCGGCTTGTTGTACAGTCGTTCAGTCCAGCCCCTAACCAGAGACCCACCGATGACTCAGGAAGCCCGCTACCACCGCATGCTGCCGGAATTGCGCAAAGCCAACCTGGTCGAGGCGACCCTGGTGTGCCTCAAACGCCATGGTTTCCAGGGGGCGTCGATCCGCAAGATTTCGGCCGAGGCCGGGGTCTCGGTCGGGCTGATCAGCCACCATTACGCGGGCAAGGACGAACTGGTGGCAGAGGCTTACATGGCCGTCACCGGTCGGGTGATGGGCCTGTTGCGTGAGGCCATGGCCCAGGCCGCGCCCAATGCCCGCGAGCGGCTGTCCGCGTTCTTTCGTGCCTCGTTCTGCGCCGAGCTGCTCGACCCGCAATTGCTCGATGCCTGGCTGGCTTTCTGGGGGGCGGTGAAGACCGCCGACGCGATCAACCAGGTGCACGACCACTCCTACGGCGAGTACCGCAACGAACTTGGCCAGCTACTGGCCAGGCTGGCCGAGGAGGAGGGCTGGCAGGGCTTCGATGCCGACCTGGCGGCCATCAGCCTGAGCGCCTTGCTCGACGGCCTGTGGCTGGAGTCGGGCCTGAACCCCGGCACCTTCACCCCCGAGCAGGGCGTGATCATCTGCGAGGCCTGGGTCGACGGCCTGCAGGCCGGTGGCCGCAGGCGCTTCAGCCTGTCCGAGGGCTGTTGATCGCCTGTTCAGTAACGAGTACGCTGCTGTCGCGAGTGTGTAGAACAACACCAATAAAAAGAGACAACACGCAATGACGCCTCGGGTATTGATCGTCGATGACGATCCGCTTGTTCGTGACTTGCTGCAGGCCTACCTGTCCCGGGAAGGCTACGACGTACACTGCGCCGACACCGCCGAAAGGGCCGAAGCCCTGCTTGGCAGCCAGGACGTCGACCTCGTGCTGCTGGACATCCGCCTGCCCGGCAAGGACGGCCTCACCCTGACCCGCGAACTGCGGGTGCGCTCGGAGGTTGGCATCATCCTCATCACCGGGCGCAATGACGATATCGACCGCATCGTTGGCCTGGAATGCGGCGCAGATGACTACGTGATCAAACCGCTCAACCCCCGCGAGCTGGTGTCCCGGGCGAAAAACCTGATCCGCCGCGTGCGCCATGCCCGCGAGGCGCACCCCGCCCCAGCCTGCGCGCAATCGCTGAAGCAGTTCGCCGACTGGGCACTGGATACCGACCGCCGGCGCCTGATCGACGCCTGTGGCGGGCAAACCCTGCTGACTCATGGCGAGTTCCAGTTGCTCAGTGTGTTCCTGCGCAACAGCGGCCACACCCTCAGCCGCGACCAGTTGATGGACCAGATTCGCAACCGCGAGTGGGTGCCCAACGACCGCTCCATCGACGTGCTGGTCGGCCGCCTGCGGCGCAAGCTGCATGACGACCCGGCCGAACCGCAGTTGATCATCACCATTCACGGCACCGGCTACCTGTTCACCGCCAGCGTGGCAGCATGATTCCTCGCGCCTGGCAGTTGGCGCTGGCCTTGACGTTGCCCACCCTGCACGCCAGTGCCAGTGAGCCGGTGCGCTACTGCGACTACCCGGTGTACCCGCCCATTTCCTGGAGCGACGGCCATCAGGTGCGCGGCCTGGCCCCCACCGTGGTGCGCGAACTGTTCGCGCGCATGGGCTACGAGGTGCAAACCGTGGTGCTGGGCAACTGGAAGCGCTGCCTGATGGATGCCGCCGCCGGGCGGGTGGACGTGGTCCTGGCCTACAACAGCGACCAACGTGACCAGCGTATGCGTTTTTCCACGGAGCCGGTGATGCGCGAGGAAGTGGCCGTGTTCTACAACCGCAAGCGACCGGTGCAGTTCCAGCAGCTGGAGGACCTGGCGGGTTATCGCGGCGGCCTGCTGTACGGTGAAAGCTATGGCGCCGAGTTCGACCGCTTCGTCGCCCGCCACCAGAACATCGAGCGGGTATCGTCCAGCCAGCAGAATTTCGGCAAGCTGATCCGCGGGCGCATCGACTATGTGATTCAGGAGCGGCGCACCGGGCTGCTGTTCATCGAACACCTGCCCGGGGCGCAGGATATTCGCGCATTGCCCACGGCACTGAGCGTGGACTACCTGCGGGTGGCGGTATCGCGACAGTCACCCTTGAGCCAGCACATGGCTGAAATCGACGCGCAGTTGCAGCGGATGAACCAGGCGGGCGAGATCGCGCGTTGGCTTGAGCAAAGTGAGGTCACTTACCGCGACATGATCAACCTGCCGGCAGATGCACGATGATCCGCCTGCGCACCGATGGCCTGCTGCGCCGCCTGCTGCTGTTCATCCTGCTGTTCAGCTTGTGCTTCACGGTGCTGGCCAGCGGCGTGCAGCTGTACTTCGAGTACCGTCGCGAAATGCGGGATATTGAGGCACGCATGGCGTTGATCCGCGCCGGCTACCTGGCCAGCCTGGAGCGCAGCCTGTGGGACCTCGACGAGGCGCAGCTGGATGTTCAGTTGCGCGGCCTGGTGGACTTTTCCGATGTGACGCGGGTGCGTCTGGTCAGTGATGATTTCACATTGTTACGCGGTGAGGCCGAGCCAAAAGGGCCGCTGCGCATCGAGCGCTTCCCCCTCGACTATCAGCCGCCCTCAGGGCCGGTCAGGCACCTGGGCGAACTGGAGGTCAGCATCGACCTTGGGGCGGTACACCGGCGGCTTTACGCCACGGGCCTTGCCAGCCTGTTGTGGATGGGTGTGTTTCTGTGCGGCCTGGCAGTGGCGCTGTCAGGGCTGTTCTATCGCCTGGTCACCCGCCATCTGCAAGTGATGGCCGAGTTCGCCCGCCGCATTGGCGCCGGCCAGTGGCAGGAGCCGTTGCGCCTTGGCCGCCGCCGATCGTCGCGCCCCGACGAAATCGACACGGTGGCCAATGCCCTGGACGATATGCGTCGCGCCATCCTCAGCGATATCGAGCGCCGTGAGCGTGACCGCCTGGAACTACAGGACAAACGCGACGAATTGCAGGCCATGGTCGAGCGGCGTACGGCCAGCCTGGCTCGGGCCAAGGACGAGGCCGAGGCTGCCAACCTGGCCAAGTCGCGCTTTTTGGCGACCATGAGCCATGAATTGCGTACGCCGCTCAACGGTATTCTGGGCATGGCCGAACTGCTGCGCGGCGGGCGCCTGGAGGTCGCCGACCGCCAACGTGTCGAGGCCTTGTACAAGGCCGGCGAGGGGCTGTTGGCGATTCTCAACGAAGTGCTGTATTTCGCCCGGCTCGAAGAAGGCGAGAGCCGCGCCGAACGGGTGGTGTTTTCCTTGCGTCAGTTGTGCCAGGAAGTGCTGGCGTTGCTCGAACCCATGGCCATGGAGAATGCCGACACCCTGCAACTGCAGGTCGATGAGCAACTGGCCGCGTACCAGTACGGCGCAGAGCAGTACCTGCGACAGGTGCTGAGCAATCTGCTGGCCAACGCCATCAAGTTCACTGAGCACGGCCAGGTACAGCTGACGGTACAGGTGCTTGCCAATAACGAGTGCTCGCAGCGCTTGCGGCTGTCGGTCCGTGACAATGGTATCGGTATCGAGCCCGCCGTTCAGGCGAAGATCTTCGACCGTTTCGTCCAGGCCAGCGAAGCTGTGACCCAGCGCTATGGCGGCACTGGCCTGGGCCTGGCGATCTGCAAGCACCTGGTGGAAAAACTGGGCGGTAGCATCGGCCTTGAGAGCGTTCAAGGGCAGGGCAGCTGCTTTTGGTTCGAGCTCGACATGGCTCGCGGGCAGCCTGTCTCAGCGGGGTCACCAGCTCCTTCGCCCTTGCCCAGCCTGGATATCCTGGTGGTCGAAGACGTTGCCCTGAACCGTGAGGTTGCTGGTGGCCTGCTGATGCGCGACGGTCACCGGGTAAGCTTTGCCGAAGACGCCAGCCAAGCCCTGCAGGCATGCGCGCAGCGGCGCTTCGACCTGGTTCTGCTGGACGTGCACTTGCCGGGCATGAGCGGGGTGGCGTTGTGCCGACAGCTGCGTAGCTCGCGGGGGCCGAACCGCCACAGTCGGATCCTGGCGCTGACGGCCGGCGTGCAACCGGGCCAGGTCGCGGGTTATCTGGACGCTGGTATGCAGGGCGTACTGGCCAAGCCGTTGCGGCTGGACAGCCTGCGCAAGGCGTTGGCTGACGTAGCGCCCGGTGAAGTGGCCAGCGCTGGCGCAGACATGGACTGGTCATTGCTCGACACCCACCGTTCACTGCTGGGGGAGCAGAAGTTGCAAGGCCTGCTGAAGGTCCTGCGCCAGTCACTGCAGCAGCACGCCACGGCGCTGGCCGAGGCGCTGCCAGCCCAGGACTTCACCGAAGTGCTGCACCTGGCCCACCGCCTGGCTGGCAGTTGCGATTCCCTGGGGTTTACCGGGCTGGCGACGGTGTTGCGTGGTCTGGAGGAGGCGGCCCGGCAGCATGACGTACAGGCCATGCAAGCCCTCGGCGAGCCGTTGGCCACCCAGCTAGGTCAGGCCAGTGCCACGCTGGAACAGCTGATTCAGAGCTGACGTACAAAAAGCTTACGACTTTTTACATCTTCGATCCGTTCGTATAACGGCGCCTTACATCCGTTTCCAATAATCCATGGCAACCGTGTTGCACACGGTCCATGAGGCTTATTGGAGACAAGAATAATGACATGCCGTAGCGCTCAGCCCCTCATTCGAACCCTCCCACGCACCGGCCGCAATGGCGAGGTGTGCCATGACTGACAGCGTTGAAAAAATCCAGCTCACCCGCGCCCTGAAAAGCCGGCACATCTTCATGCTGTCGCTGGGTGGGGTTATTGGAACCGGCCTGTTCATGGGCTCGGGCGTAACCATCAATCAGGGCGGGCCGGTGGGCGCGATCCTGGCTTACCTGGTCGCAGGCTTGCTGATGTACCTGGTGATGGTCTGCCTGGGCGAGCTGTCGGTGCAGATGCCGGTGTCCGGTTCGTTTCAGGCCCACGCCACCAAATACATTGGCCCGGCCACCGGGTTCATGATCGGCTGGGTGTACTGGATGAGCTGGGCCACCACCGTAGGCCTGGAGTTCACCGCTGCCGGCATGTTGATGACCCGCTGGTTCCCGGAGGTGCCGATCTGGTACTGGTCGGCGCTGTTCGTGGTGGTGCTGTTCGGGCTCAACGCCCTGGCCACGCGTGCCTTTGGCGAGGCCGAGTACTGGTTCTCGGGCATCAAGGTGGCAACCATCCTCGGCTTCATCGTCATTGGCCTGCTGGTGATTTTCGGTGCCATCCCCCTGAGCAGCGGGGCACCCGCACCGATGCTGAACAACCTGGTGGGCGAGTCGCTGTTCCCCCATGGCCTGTCGGCAGTGTTCGCGGTGATGATGACCGTGGTGTATGCCTTCCAGGGCTGCGAAATCATGGGGGTGGCTGCCGGTGAGACCGAGCACCCGGAAAAGAGCATCCCGCGGGCGGTGCGCAATGTGGTGTTCCGCGTGCTGATCTTCTATGTGCTGGCGATTGCCGTGCTGTCGGCCATTGTGCCGCACGAGCAGGCCGGGCTGATGGAAAGCCCGTTCGTGCAGGTGTTCGACATGGTCGGCATCCCTTACGCCGCCGACTTGATGAACTTCGTCATCCTCACGGCCATCCTCTCGGTGGGCAACTCCGGGTTGTATGCCTCCACGCGTATCCTCTGGGCCATGTCCAAGACTGGCATGGCACCGAAAAGCCTGTCGCCGCTGAGCAAGCGTGGCGTGCCGCTGCGGGCGCTGAGCATCACCCTGTGCTTTGCGCTGATCTCGCTGATGACCAGCTTCGTCGCGGCTGACACGCTGTTCATGGTGCTGATGGCGGTGAGCGGCATGTCCGGCACCGTGACCTGGATCGTCATCGCCCTGGCGCAGTACCGTTTCCGCAAGGCCTGGCTGCGTGACGGCGGGCAACTGCAGGACCTGAAGTACAAGGCGCCGCTGTACCCACTGGTGCCGCTGCTGTGCATCACCCTGTGCAGTTCGCTGTTCGTGTTCCTGGCGCTGGATGAAACCCAACGGCCGTCGCTGTACTGGGGCTTTGGCTTCATTGCCCTGTGCTATGCGGCGTACTTCTTCGTCAACCGCCGTCGGCAGGGGGCCTTCGCACCCAGCACACCAGGGGTTTGACGCCGCAGCTCGTCGTCGGCAGGTGTTGGTCGCTGCATTTTCAGCGCCTGTGAGGTCGAGCGCCGCCTACGCGGTGCGCGATCTCACAGGCCATAAAGCCGTCATGACGAACGCCCTTGTGTAACGCCAGACACCGAGTTGTGCGAAGTTGTAACAGCCCATCCCGCCTTGCTGAACACTCGTTTAGTATCCCCCTCATCAAGTCCTCCAACACCATCACAACAACACCGAGGCCCCCCATGACCACCCCGTCGTCGTCACTGTTGAGCAAGGTCGAAGCCGGCGTTGCCTGGATCACCCTCAACCGCCCCGAGCAGCGCAACGCGCTGGACATTCCCACCCTCAAGCAACTGCACGCCTTGCTCGACAGCCATGCCGACGACCCCGCCCTACGCGTGGTGGTGCTGACCGGTAGCGGCCGCAGCTTCTGCGCTGGCGCCGACCTGGCCGAATGGGCTGCCGCCGAAGCTGCCGGCACCCTGGAAAGCTATGGCTGGACCGAAACTGCCCATGCCCTGATGCTGCGCCTGCACAGCCTCGACAAACCCACCATCGCCGCCATCAACGGCACCGCCGTGGGCGGTGGCATGGACCTCAGCCTGTGCTGCGACCTGCGCATCGCCGCCGCCTCGGCGCGCTTCAAGGCCGGCTACACCAGCATGGGCTACAGCCCCGATGCCGGCGCCAGCTGGCACCTGCCACGGCTGATCGGCAGCGAGCAGGCCAAGCGCCTGCTGTTCCTCGACGAGTTGTGGGGCGCCGATCGCGCCCTGGCCGCCGGGTTGGTCAGCGAAGTCTGCGCCGACGAGCAGTTGCCTGCCGTTGCCGCCGAACTGGCCGGGCGCCTGGCCAACGGCCCGACCTTCGCCTATGCGCAGACCAAGCGGCTGATACGCGACGGCGCCCGGCGCACCCTGGCCGAGCAGCTGGAGGCCGAGCGCCACGCCGGCCTGCTGTGTGGCCGCAGCCAGGATGGCGCCGAGGCCCTGCAAGCCTCGGTGGAACGTCGCACCCCCCGTTTTACCGGCCAGTAATCCGATACCCGACCCTCATCAGGACCTTCGCAGATGAATTTCCAACTGACCCAAGAACAAGAAATGTTGGTGGAAGCGGTACGCAGCTTTGTTGCCAAGGAGCTGCTGCCCCATGAGGAAGCGGTGGACCGCGCCGACGCCGTGTCACCCGAACTGGCCGCGCAGATCCGTGGCAAGGCCATCGCTGCCGGGTTCTATGCCTTCAACATGCCCGAGGAAGTGGGAGGGGGCGGCCTGGACTACCTGTCCCAGGCGCTGATCGAACGTGAGCTGTCCAAGGTGTCCTGGGCGCTGCATGTCTTCGTTGCACGGCCGTCGAAAATCCTCATGGCCTGCAAGGACGAACAGATCAACGACTACCTGCTGCCGTGCGTGCAGGGCGAGAAGGTCGACTGCTTCGCCCTCACCGAACCGGGCGCCGGCTCTGATGCCAACGCCATCAAGACCCGCGCCGTGCGCCAGGGCGATGACTTTGTCATCAACGGCAGCAAGCACTTCATCAGCCACGCCGGCCACGCCGATTTCGCCATTGTCTTCGCTGTCACCGACACCTACGAGCACAACGGGCGCAAGCGCAATGCGGTCACCGCCTTGCTGGTCGACCGGGGTACGCCGGGCATGACCATCCGCCGTGGTCCCAAGTGCGTGAGCAACCGTGGTTATCACACCTACGAGCTGTTCTTCGACGACTGCCGGGTGCCGGCCAGCAAGGTGCTGGGCGAAGTGGGCAAGGGCTGGGAAGTGGCCAACGCCTGGCTTACCGCCGGCCGGGTGATGGTCGCCGCCAACTGCGTGGGCCAGGCCCAGCGCGCCCTCGACCTGTCGCTGCAATGGGCCGCCGACCGCAAGCAGTTCGGCCAGGCCATCGGCAGCTATCAGGGGGTGTCGTTCAAGCTGGCCGATATGGCCACGCAGATCCGCGCGGCCGAGATGCTCACCCTGCACACCGCCTGGAAGATGGACCAGGGCAACATGACCGACGGTGAGGCCGGCATGGCCAAGCTGTTTGCCAGCGAGGTGCTGGGCAAGGTCGCCGACGAAGCGGTGCAGATCTTCGGTGGCATGGGCCTGATGGATGAAGGGCCGGTTGAGCGCATCTGGCGCAACGCGCGTATCGAGCGCATCTGGGAGGGCACTTCGGAAATCCAGCGGCATATCATCGCCCGCGAACTGCTGCGCCCGCTGCTGCGCTGAGCGCCAGGAGAACACTCATGTCGCAATCGATTCGTGACAACCTCAAGCGCCTGCTGGCGCCCCGGCACCTGGCCTTCGTTGGCGGGCGCAGCATGGCGCGGGCGCTCAAGCGCTGCGCCGAAGGCGGCTTTGCCGGTGAGCTGTGGCTGGTCAACCCGCAGCATGAAAGCCTCGAAGGCATCCCCTGCGTGGCCCGGGTGGCCGACTTGCCCTACGCCCCGGACGCGGTGTTCATCGCCACCAACCGTGAGCTGACCCTGCAGTGCGTTGCCGAGCTGGCTGCACGTGGTGCCGGTGGCGCCATCTGCTATGCCTCGGGCTTTGCCGAAAGCGGTGAGGAGGGCTGCCAGTTGCAGCAACGCCTGCTCGACGTCGCCGGCAACATGGCCTTGCTCGGCCCCAACTGCTATGGCTTGCTCGACTACCTGCACGGTGCCGCCCTGTGGCCGGTGGCGCATGGTGGCCAGCAAGTGGAGAAGGGGGTGGCGATCCTCACGCAAAGTGGCAACTTCGCCTACAACCTGTCCATGAGCGACCGCTCCCTGCCAGTGGCCTACATGGCCTCGGTCGGCAACCAGGCGCAACTGGGTGTGGCCGAGCTGATGGATGTGCTGCTCGACGACCCACGGGTAACCGCCATCGGCCTGCACCTGGAAGGCTTGAAGAACGTGCCGGGCTTTGCCCGCGCCGCTTGCAAGGCGCTGCAGCAGGGCACGCCGATCATTGCATTGAAGACGGGCGTTTCGCAGATCGGCGCTGAACTGGCGCTCAGCCACACCAGCTCGTTGTCCGGCTCCGATGCGTTGTACGACAGCCTGTTCCAGCGCCTGGGCGTGATCCGCGTCAGCGGCCCGGTGAGCTTTGTCGAAACGCTCAAGGCCGCAGCCTGCGGACGCTTGCCGGCAGATGGCGAGCTGATTGCGCTGGCCTGCTCAGGCGGCGATGCCGGCCTGATTGCCGACTACGCCGAACGCAACCAGTTGCAACTGCCGAAGCTCGAGCAAGGGCAGGTGGCGGCACTGGCCGAGGTGTTGCCGGGCTATGCCAACCTGGTCAACCCACTGGACTTCACCACTGCCATCTGGGGCGATGAAGCCGCCCTGCAACGCATGCTCGACAACACCCTGAGCGGCGCCGCGGGCGCGGCGATGCTGGTGCTGGACTACCCGGCGGCGTTTACCGGCGAACGCAAGGAATGCGACCTGCTGCTGGGGCTGTACTGCGATGCCGTTGAACGCCACGGCAAGATCGGCTTCGTCACCTCGGCTTTCCCGGAACTGTTGCCTGCCAGTGCGCGTGAGCGCCTGCATGCGCGGGGCATCGCTGCCCTGCAGGGTGTGGAAGACGGCCTGGCGGCCTGGGGGCGCATCGTCGCTTACCAAAAGAACCGCCAGCGGTTGATGGACCAGGGCGAGGCTGTGCGGGTACCGCTGTGCCCGCAGGCCCTCACGGGCGAAAGCCGACTGTTGGACGAATGGCAATCCAAGCAGGCCCTGCGCGCCTTCGGTCTGCCGGTGCCTGCGGGCGTGCTGAGTACGCCCGAACGCGCCGTGGCAGACGCCGCCCGCGTCGGTTACCCCTTGGTACTGAAGGCGGTCAGCGCGCAGCTGCCGCACAAGACCGAAGCTGGTGCTGTGGCGTTGAACCTGCGCGATGCTCGCGCCCTGGAAGCTGCACTGGTGCAGATGCGCCAGTGCATCGCTGACTACGCCCCGCAGGTTGCGTTTGATCAGGTGCTGCTCGAGCCCATGGCCGAGCCGCCCTTGGCCGAGCTCATAGTGGGCATCAAGCGTGAAAACAACTTTGCCCTGGCCTTGGTGATCGGTGCCGGCGGCGTGCTGGTCGAACTGCTCAAGGACAGTGTCAGCCTGTTGCTGCCCACTACCGACAGCGCCATCCGCGCCGCACTGCTGAACCTGCGCAGTGCCAGCCTGCTGCAAGGCTTCCGTGGCCGTCCGGCCGCCAACCTCGATGCCTTGGTCTCGGCCATCCGCGCAGTCGCCGATTACGCCTGCGAAAACGCCGGGCAGTTGATGGAGCTGGATGTGAACCCATTGATGGTCGGTGCCAACGGTACCACCGCAGTCGACGCGCTGATCCGCCTTGGCCAGGCGCAAGGAGAACGACATGAATGACCTTACCCTGACAGCCGGCCAAGCGCTGGTGCGGTTGTTGGCCAACTACGGCGTGGAGACCGTGTTCGGCATCCCCGGCGTGCACACCCTGGAGCTGTACCGTGGCCTGCCGGGCAGCGGCATTCGCCATGTATTGACCCGCCACGAGCAGGGCGCCGGCTTCATGGCCGACGGCTACGCGCGGGTCAGTGGCAAGCCGGGGGTGTGCTTCGTCATCACCGGCCCAGGCGTGACCAACGTCGCCACCCCCATCGGCCAAGCCTATGCCGACTCGGTGCCGATGCTGGTGATTTCCAGCGTCAACCACACCGCCAGCCTGGGCAAGGGCTGGGGCTGCCTGCATGAAACCCAGGACCAGCGCGCCATGACTGCGCCCATCACGGCGTTTTCTGCGGTGGCCCTGCAGGGCGACGACTTGCCCGAGCTGATCGCGCGCGCCTGGGCAGTGTTCGACAGCGAACGACCGCGCCCGGTGCACATTTCGGTGCCCCTGGACGTGCTGGCGGCATCGGTCAGCCGGGACTGGAGCGGTGAGGTGGTACGCCGTCCCGGGCGTGGCCAGCCGTGCCGCGAAACCCTCGAGCAGGCTGCCCTGAAGCTTGCCGCCGCCCAGCGGCCTATGATCATTGCCGGGGGTGGCGCGTTGCACGCGGCTGAGCAGTTGCAGCAACTCAGTACACGGCTGGCAGCGCCTCTGTTCACCAGCGTGGCCGGCAAGGGCTTGCTGCCACCAGACGCGCCACTCAATGCCGGCGCCAGCCTGTGCGTCGAACCCGGCTGGCAGTTGATCAGCCAGGCTGATGTGGTGCTTGCCGTAGGCACCGAAATGGCCGACACCGACTTCTGGCGCGAGCGCCTGCCGATCCGCGGCGAGCTGCTGCGCGTCGACATCGACCCGCGCAAGTTCAACGATTTCTACCCCTGTGCCATTGCCCTGCAGGGTGATGCCCGGCAAACCTTGGACGGTTTGCTCGAACACCTGCCCGCACTTCAGCGTGACCCGGCCCAGGCCAGCGCGGCGGTGGCCACCCTGCGCCAGGCCATCCGCAATGGGCATGCCCCGTTGCAGGCCACGCACCAGGCCATTCTGGACCGTATCGCCGCCGTACTGCCTGACGATGCCTTCATCAGCAGCGACATGACCCAGCTGGCCTATACCGGCAACTACGCCTTCGCCAGCCGGGCGCCACGTAGCTGGCTGCACCCCACCGGTTACGGCACCCTCGGCTACGGCCTGCCGGCCGGCATTGGTGGCATGTTCGCCAGCGACCATCGCCCCGGCCTGGTACTGGTGGGTGATGGCGGCTTCCTGTACACCGCGCAGGAACTGGCCACTGCCGTCGAGGAGCTGCACCGGCCGCTGGTGGTGTTGCTTTGGAACAATGACGCCCTCGGCCAGATCCGCGACGATATGCTCGGCCTGGATATCGAGCCGGTCGGCGTGCTGCCGCGCAACCCGGATTTCATCGGCCTGGCCCGCGCCTTCGGTTGCACCGTGCACCAGCCACGCGACCTGGACGCGCTGCAGGCTGACCTGGCCAGCGGTTTCGCCATACCCGGCGTGACGTTCATCGAACTCAAACACACCTGCGTCTGTTAAGGCGCGCACTACGACAAGAACACGAGTAATCACCATGCCCTTTCGCCGTACCCTTCTGGCTGCATCCCTGGCACTTCTGATCACCGGACAGGCCCCCCTGTATGCGGCACCACCGTTGTCGATGGACAACGGCACCAACACCCTGACCGTGCAAAACAGCAATGCCTGGGTCGAAGTCAGCGCCAGCGCCCTGCAGCACAACATCCGCACGCTGCAGGCCGAGCTGGCCGGCAAGTCCAAGCTGTGCGCCGTGCTCAAGGCCGATGCCTATGGCCACGGTATCGGCCTGGTAATGCCATCGATCATCGCCCAAGGCGTGCCCTGCGTGGCGGTGGCCAGCAACGAGGAGGCCCGCGTGGTCCGCGCCAGTGGCTTCACCGGGCAACTGGTGCGGGTACGCCTGGCCAGCCTCAGCGAGCTGGAAGATGGCTTGCAGTACGACATGGAAGAGCTGGTGGGCAGCGCGGAATTTGCCCGCCAGGCCGATGCCATCGCCGCGCGCCATGGCAAGACCTTGCGCATTCACATGGCGCTCAACTCCAGCGGCATGAGCCGCAACGGGGTGGAGATGGCCACCTGGTCCGGCCGTGGCGAAGCGCTGCAGATCACCGACCAGAAGCACCTCAAGCTGGTCGCGCTGATGACCCACTTCGCCGTGGAAGACAAGGACGATGTACGCAAGGGCCTGGCGGCATTCAACGAGCAGACCGACTGGTTGATCAAGCACGCCAGGCTGGACCGCAGCAAGCTCACCCTGCACGCCGCCAACTCGTTCGCTACGCTGGAAGTGCCGGAAGCGCGCCTGGACATGGTACGAACGGGTGGCGCGCTGTTCGGCGACACCGTGCCGGCGCGCACCGAGTACAAACGTGCGATGCAGTTCAAATCGCACGTGGCGGCGGTGCACAGCTATCCGGCCGGCAACACCGTGGGCTATGACCGCACCTTCACCCTGGCCCGTGATTCGCGGCTGGCCAACATTACGGTCGGGTACTCCGATGGCTACCGCCGGGTATTCACCAACAAGGGCCATGTGCTGATCAACGGCCACCGTGTGCCGGTCGTGGGCAAGGTGTCGATGAACACGCTGATGGTCGATGTCACCGACTTCCCTGATGTGAAGGGGGGTAACGAAGTGGTGCTGTTCGGCAAGCAGGCCGGGGGCGAAATCACCCAGGCCGAGATGGAAGAAATCAACGGCGCGTTGCTCGCCGATTTGTACACCGTATGGGGCAATTCCAACCCGAAGATACTCGTCGACTGAAATTGCCATTGAAAGGAGATTGCCATGCGCTACGCCAAGCTCACCCAACGCATCGCCGGCGACGGCGCTGCGGCCTGGGACATCCACTACCGCGCCCTGGCGCTGCAGGCTGAGGGCAAGGACATCCTGCTGCTGTCGGTGGGTGACCCGGACTTCGACACTCCCGCGCCTATCGTCGAGGCGGCCATCGATAGCCTGCGCGCTGGCCATACCCATTACGCCGATGTACGCGGCAAGCTGGCGCTGCGCCAGGCCATCGCCAACCGTCACCGGCAGCGCAGCGGCCAGGCGGTGAGCGCCGACCAGGTGACGGTGCTGGCGGGGGCCCAGTGCGCGTTGTACTGCGTGGCCCAGTGCATACTCGACCCAGGCGATGAGGTGATCGTTGCCGAACCGATGTATGTCACCTACGAGGCCGTGTTCGGCGCCTGTGGCGCCAAGGTGGTGCCGGTACCGGTCAAGCCCGAGAATGGCTTTCGCGTGTGCCCGCGTGACGTCGCCGAGCGCATTACCCCGCGCACCCGCGCGCTGGCCCTGAACAGCCCGCACAACCCTTCAGGGGCGAGCCTGCCGCGCGCCACCTGGGAGGCGCTGGCCGAACTGTGCGTTGCCCATGATCTGTGGCTGATCTCTGACGAGGTCTACAGCGAGCTGCTGTATGAAGGCGAGCATGTCAGCCCCGGCAGCCTGCCGGGCATGGCCGAGCGCACTGCAACGTTGAACAGCCTGTCCAAATCGCATGCCATGACCGGCTGGCGCATGGGGTGGGTGGTCGGCTCGACAGCACTGGCCACGCATCTGGAAAACCTCGCCCTGTGCATGCTCTACGGCTTGCCGGACTTCGTCCAGGATGCCGCCGTGGTGGCGCTGGAGCACCCGTTGCCCGAACTGGACGCCATGCGCGAAGCCTACCGCCAGCGGCGCGATCTGGTGTGCGAACAGCTGGCCGGCTGCCCGGGCCTGAAGGCGTTGAAGCCCGATGGTGGCATGTTCGTGATGCTCGACATCCGTGAAACCGGCGTTAGCGCCCAGGCCTTCGCCGACTACCTGTTGGACAGCCAGGGCGTGTCGGTGCTTGCCGGCGAGGCATTCGGCCCTAGCGCTGCCGGGCATATCCGCCTGGGCCTGGTGCTGGGTAACGAGGCGCTGGTCGATGCCTGCCAGCGCATTGCCCGCTGCGCCGGCGAACTGATGCGCGGGCAGACGGATGCGTGAGCACACCGTCCAGCGTATGCGCCGCCCGGGCCAGGAGGAAGGCGCGCGCTGCTGAACCACTGCGGCAAGATAACCTGTTTTGTGTGAGGAGAATGCTTGTGAATGTACTGATCGTCCACGCTCACCCCGAACCGCAATCGTTCACGGCAGCCCTGCGTGACCAGGCTGTGGAAACCTTCCGTGCCCAAGGTCATCAGGTGCAGGTCAGTGACTTGTACGCCATGGGCTGGAACCCGGTGGCCAGTGCCGATGACTTTACCCAGCGCGAGAACCCCGAGTACCTCGTGTATGCGCTGGAGCAGCGTCAGGGCGTCAAGCGCGGTGCCATTGCCGCAGATATCCAGCAGGAGCTGGACAAGCTGTTGTGGGCCGATCTGCTGGTGCTGAACTTCCCGATCTTCTGGTTCTCGGCCCCGGCCATGCTCAAGGGCTGGATCGACCGGGTGCTGGTGTCGGGGGTGTGCTATGGCGGCAAGCGCTTCTACGACCAGGGCGGGTTGGCCGGCAAGAGGGCGCTGGTGACCGTGACCCTGGGCGGGCGCGAGCACATGTTTGGCGACGGCGCGATTCACGGGCCGCTGGAAGACATGCTGCGGCCGATTCTGCGGGGCACGCTGGCCTATGTCGGGTTCGAGGTGCTGCCGCCGTTCGTGGCGTGGCATGTGCCGTACATCAGTGCTGATGCGCGGCAGGACTTTCTGCAGCAATACCGGCAGCGTCTGGAGCAGCTCTCGGACGACCAGCCACTGGTGTTCCCGCGCCTGGCGCAGTTCGATGAAGCGTTGTACCCGCTGACGTGACCTTTCTCCTGTATTGACCACTGGGGCCGCAACGCGGCCCCAACATTTTGTCGGCATACGATGTTCTGCAAACCTTCCAGCGCCACCTGCCAAAAAACGACCACCCACACATTCGGGGTATGTCACCCCTGGGCGAATCCACCGATAGTGAACCCATCGGCTCGATCCGGAGCACTCACACGATGGAGTTGCCATGCGCAAGGTACTGAAGGTGATTGGCGGTCTGCTGCTGGCGTCTGGCGCCAGCCTGGCCCAGGCGGCAGAGGTGGGCAGCGGTAACACGTTACGGTTGTACAACTGGACCGACTACATCGGTGAAACCACCCTGGCCGACTTCGAGAAGGCCACCGGCATCAAGGTCATCTACGACACCTTCGATGGCTACGAAACCGTGCAGACCAAGCTGCTCACCGGCCGTTCCGGCTACGACCTGGTCATGCTCAACGCCTCGCTGGTCCCCCCGCTGATCAGCGCCGGTGTGTTCCAGGCACTGGACAAGCAGCAACTGCCCAGTTGGCACAACCTCGACCAGCAGGTGGTGAACGACCTGCAGGGCTACGACCCTGGCCTGAAGTATTCGGCGCCCTACACCTGGGGCAGCTCTGGGGTCACCTACAACGTCGACAAGATCACCGCACGCATGCCCGACGCGCCGATCGGTTCGCTGGCCATGCTGTTCGACCCCAAGATCGTCTCGCGCTTCGCCGACTGCGGTGTCACCCTGATGGACGCGCCCACTGAGGTCATCCCACTGGCCTTGCAGTACCTGGGCAAGGACCCGCGCAGCGCGTCGCCGGCCGACCTCAAGGCGGCCGAACAATTGTTGCTGGGCATCCGCCCTTACATACGCAAGTTCGATTCGGTGAATTACCTCACCAGCCTGCCCAACGGCGATGTCTGCCTGGCGCTGACCTGGTCCGGTGACTATGCCACCGCCCAGGCCCGCGCAGTGGAAGCGAAGAAGGACATCAAACTGTCGTTCTTCATCCCCAGGGAAGGTTCGCTGATCTGGTTCGACAACCTGTACATCCCCAAGGATGCGCCGCACGCGGCCAACGCCCACCGTTTCATCGAGTTTCTGCTGCAGCCGCAGACCATGGCCAAGGTCACTGACTACATCCACTACGCCGACAGCAACGCCGCCGCCACCGCGCTGGTGCGTGACGACATCCGCCAGGACCCGGCCATCTACCCCGACGCAAAAACCCGTGAGCGCCTGTTCGCGCAGAAAACCCAGAGCCCCAAGGACATGCGCGCCATCACCCGTGTCTGGAGCACGGTCAAGACCGGTTTCTGAACACTGCCCAAAAATTCTCGCCAAGGAGCTGCCCATGGCCACCCCAAGCAAAGCATTCGCTATCGCCCACGACCCGCTGGTGGAGGCCGACAAGGCCCACTACATGCACGGCTACCATGTGTTCGACGAGCACCGCGAGCAAGGTGCGTTGAACATCGTCGCCGGTGAGGGCGCCTACATTCGTGACACCCACGGCAACCGCTTCCTCGATGCCGTCGGCGGCATGTGGTGCACCAACATTGGTCTGGGCCGTGAGGAAATGGCCGTGGCCATCGCCGACCAGGTACGCCAGCTGGCCTATTCCAACCCGTTCTCCGACATGGCCAACGACGTCGCCATCGAACTGTGCCAGAAGCTCGCGCAGCTGGCGCCGGGTGACCTGAACCATGTGTTCCTCACCACGGGCGGCTCGACCGCGGTCGATACGGCTTACCGGCTGATCCAGTACTACCAGAACTGCCGAGGCAAGCCGCACAAGAAGCACATCATCGCCCGTTACAACGCTTACCATGGCTCCACCACCCTGACCATGTCGATTGGCAACAAGGCCGCCGACCGGGTGCCGGAGTTCGATTACCACCACGACCTGATCCACCACGTCTCCAACCCCAACCCGTACCGCGCGCCAGACGACATGGACGAGGCGGAGTTCCTCGACTTCCTGGTGGCCGAGTTCGAGGACAAGATCCTCTCGCTGGGTGCCGACAACGTGGCGGCATTCTTCGCCGAGCCGATCATGGGCTCGGGCGGGGTGATCATTCCGCCCGAGGGCTACTTCCAGCGCATGTGGCAGCTGTGCCAGACCTACGACATCCTGTTCGTCGCCGACGAAGTGGTGACCTCGTTCGGGCGCCTGGGCACCTTCTTCGCCAGCGAGGAACTGTTTGGCGTCATCCCTGACATCATCACCACCGCCAAAGGCCTGACCTCGGCGTACCTGCCGCTGGGCGCGTGTATTTTTTCCGAGCGCATCTGGCAAGTGATTGCCGAGCCAGGCAAGGGTCGTTGCTTTAGCCACGGGTTTACCTACAGCGGCCACCCGGTGTGCTGCACGGCGGCGCTGAAGAACATCGAGATCATCGAGCGAGAGCAACTGCTCGATCATGTCAAGGACGTGGGGGGTTACCTTGAGCAACGCTTGCAGAGCCTGCGCGATCTGCCGCTGGTGGGGGATGTGCGCTGCATGAAGCTGATGGCCTGTGTCGAGTTCGTCGCCAACAAGGCCAGCAAGGCGCTGTTCGCCGATGAGGTGAACATCGGTGAGCGCATCCACAGCAAGGCGCAGGAAAAAGGGTTGCTGGTGCGCCCGATCATGCACCTGAACGTGATGTCGCCACCGTTGATCATCACCCATGCGCAGGTGGACGAGATCGTCGAGACCCTGCGCCAGTGCATCCTCGAAACCGCGCGTGAACTCACGGCGCTTGGCCTGTACCAAGGCCGATGAACCTGGCGCAAAGGGCTGTGCGCGGGCGTGCCTGGCAGGCTAGACTGCCGGGCATGACCCAGGCCTCCCCCGATACCCCGCTTACCCTCACAATGGGCGCGCTGCAGCAGTGGCACGTGGCGTTGCAGCGCGCCCTGGCCCATGGTGAAACCCCCGAGGCGCTGGAGTATGTGGCCGCTGCCATCGGCCAGTTGGTGCAGGTGGAGTCGATGATGATCAGCCTTGAGTGCCAGGGGCGGGCGCCGCAGTTGCTGTACCAGCAAGGCATCCCCGAACGGCATCGGGCCGCGGTGCTGGAGCGCTATTTCAGCGCCGGCTACCTGCTGGACCCTTTCTGCCTTGCCGTGCAAAGCGGCCTGGCCGAAGGCTTCTACCACCTGCAGGAAATCGCCCCCGACAACTTCTTCGACAGCGACTACTACAAGGCCTATTACCTGGGTACAGGTTGCAGTGAAGACAGCTACTACATCGTCGACATCAGCGCAGGCCGCAAGCTGTCGCTGAGCCTGTTCCAGGGCTGCAGCGGCACGCGCCTGAACGCCGGGCAGGTCGACCTGTTGCGTGCGCTGGAGCCGATGGTGCGCGAACTGCTGGGGCGTTATGCCCGGCACAACCTGGAACCGGGCGCTGCATCAACCGAGCGCGGCAGCCTGCAGGCAGCGTTCGACAGCTTCGGCTGCCAGGTGCTGACCGACCGCGAACGGGAAGTGGCGCACATGATCCTGCGCGGGCACTCGGTGAAATCTACCGCGCTGGAGTTGGGTATTTCGCCGGAGACCGTGCGCATGCACCGCAAGAACCTGTACATGAAGCTTGAGATCAACTCGCAATCGGAGTTGTTTGCACGGTTTATCGACTGGTTACGCGGTGATCATTTGCCGATGATTTTAGATTGACTGTCTTGAGCCCTGGCGATTCGCGTGTCGCAGCATGAAACAGCTCAATGGGAACATCCCTATACCGATGGGTATACGGGGCCGGCATAGCCAATAGGGCAGGGCTATACAGCCCCTGTGGGCATGGTGTGTTCATATGGCCTGTTGCTCGATCAACGCCAGGCACCGCTGCACGATCGGGCTCACATCACCCTTGCGCCGGCTGAGGATGATCGGGCTGACGGCGCCGCTATCAAGCAGGCCGACATACTCGATGTCGGGACGGTGCTGCTGCTGTACCGATGCCGGTACCAGGGTCACACCGACGCCAACCGCTACCAGGCCGATGGCGGTCTGCAGTTCGTTGGCCCACTGGCTGACACGAATGCTCATGCCGTGGTGGGCGAACAGCGCCAGCACGTGGTCGGCATAGCTGGGCCGGGGATTGGCCGGGTAGAGGATGAACGCTTCGCCAGCCAACTGGGCCAGACTGAGCGGGCTGCCCGCCAGGGGGTGGCCCTTGGGCAGCACGGCCACCAGCGGGTCCTCGCACAGCACCTGCTGGTGAATCACCGGGTCGTCGATGCGAATGCGCCCGAAGCCAATGTCGATACGCCCGCTTTTCAGCGCCTCCACCTGTTGCAAGGTGGTCATTTCGTTCAGGCCCAGTTCCAGCTCGCTGTCCTGGCGCAGCTCGCGGATCAGCTCCGGCAGCACGGTGTACAGGGTAGAGGGCGCAAAGCCGATGCCCAGCCACTGGCGCTGGCCCTGGCCGATGCGGCGGGTGTTGTCGCTGATGTTCTGCAACTGCTGCAGCACGGTGCAGGTCTGTTCGTAGAAGAAGCGGCCGGCCTCGGTCAGCCGCAGCGGACGTTCGCGCACCACCAGCAGGGTCCCGAGCTGGTCCTCCAGCTGGCTGATCTGCCGGCTCAGGGGTGGCTGGGCGATGTGCAGCAGCTCGGCGGCGCGGGTGAAGTTCAGGGTCTCGGCCAAGACTTTGAAGTAACGCAGGTGGCGCAGCTCCATCAGACCTCCAGGGTATGGTGGGAGATTCATTTGATATTGGACGGTCGTCAGGGTCTCGCGCAATCCTTCAGCAATCAAGTAAACGCATCACTCGGGCCTGCAACTGAAAGCCCGACCTGACGGGACCTGGCAACAATGACAAGCGTGCTGATTGAACACATAGATGCAATTATCGTCGATCTCCCGACCATTCGCCCGCACAAGCTGGCGATGCACACCATGCAGCAGCAGACCCTGGTGGTATTGCGACTGCGCTGCAGCGATGGCGTGGAAGGCATCGGTGAAGCCACCACCATCGGTGGCCTGGCGTATGGCTACGAAAGCCCCGAAGGGATCAAGGCCAACATCGACGCGTACCTCGCCCCGGCGTTGATTGGCCTGCCGGCAGACAACATCAATGCCGCCATGCTCAAGCTGGACAAGCTGGCCAAGGGCAACACCTTCGCCAAGTCCGGCATCGAAAGCGCCTTGCTCGACGCCCAGGGCAAACGCCTGGGCCTGCCGGTCAGCGAACTGCTGGGTGGCCGCGTGCGTGACAGCCTGGAAGTGGCCTGGACCCTGGCCAGCGGCGACACCGCCCGCGACATCGCCGAAGCACAGCACATGCTGGACATTCGCCGGCACCGCGTGTTCAAGCTGAAAATCGGCGCCAACCCGGTGGCGCAGGACCTCAAGCACGTGGTCGCGATCAAGCGCGAGCTGGGTGACAGCGCCAGCGTGCGGGTCGACGTCAACCAGTACTGGGACGAGTCCCAGGCCATCCGCGCCTGCCAGGTATTGGGCGACAACGGCATCGACCTGATCGAGCAGCCGATTTCGCGCATCAACCGCGCTGGCCAGGTGCGCCTGAACCAGCGCAGTCCGGCTCCGATCATGGCCGATGAGTCGATCGAAAGCGTCGAGGACGCCTTCAGCCTGGCCGCCGACGGCGCCGCCAGCATCTTCGCGCTGAAAATCGCCAAGAATGGTGGCCCGCGCGCGGTTCTGCGCACTGCACAGATCGCCGAGGCCGCTGGCATCGCCTTGTACGGCGGCACCATGCTCGAAGGTTCGATCGGCACCCTGGCTTCGGCTCATGCATTCCTCACCCTGCGCCAGCTCACCTGGGGTACAGAGCTGTTCGGGCCGCTGCTGCTGACCGAGGAGATCGTCAACGAGCCGCCGCAATACCGCGACTTCCAGCTGCACATCCCCCACACCCCAGGCCTGGGCCTGACGTTGGACGAACAGCGCCTGGCGCGCTTCGCCCGTCGCTGATCAGCAATCAAGGAGATAACCATGTTGTTCCACGTGAAGATGACCGTGAAGCTGCCGGTCGACATGGACCCGGCCAAGGCCGCCCAGCTCAAGGCCGACGAAAAGGAACTGGCCCAGCGCCTGCAGCGCGAAGGCATCTGGCGTCACCTGTGGCGCATTGCCGGGCATTACGCCAACTACAGCGTGTTCGATGTGCCCAGCGTCGAGGCATTGCATGACACGCTGATGCAGCTGCCGCTGTTCCCGTACATGGATATCGAGGTCGACGGCCTGTGTCGGCATCCCTCGTCTATTCACAGCGACGATCGCTGATTCGCACCTGTATGCCTGACAAGAACAATACGAGGTAAGCACGATGACCGTGAAAATTTCCCACACTGCCGACATTCAAGCCTTCTTCAACCGGGTAGCTGGCCTGGACCATGCCGAAGGAAACCCGCGCTTCAAGCAGATCATTCTGCGCGTGCTGCAAGACACTGCTCGCCTGATCGAAGACCTGGAGATTACCGAGGACGAGTTCTGGCACGCCGTCGACTACCTCAACCGCCTGGGTGGCTGTAACGAGGCAGGCCTGCTGGCTGCTGGCCTGGGCGTCGAGCACTTCCTCGACCTGCTTCAGGATGCCAAGGATGCCGAAGCCGGCCTTGGCGGCGGCACCCCGCGCACCATCGAAGGCCCGTTGTACGTTGCCGGGGCGCCGCTGGCCCAGGGCGAAGCGCGCATGGACGACGGCACTGACCCAGGCGTGGTGATGTTCCTTCAGGGCCAGGTGTTCGATGCCGACGGCAAGCCGTTGGCCGGTGCCACCGTCGACCTGTGGCACGCCAATACCCAGGGCACCTATTCGTACTTCGATTCGACCCAGTCCGAGTTCAACCTGCGTCGGCGTATCATCACCGATGCCGAGGGCCGCTACCGCGCGCGCTCGATCGTGCCGTCCGGGTATGGCTGCGACCCGCAGGGCCCAACCCAGGAATGCCTGGACCTGCTCGGCCGCCACGGCCAGCGCCCGGCGCACGTGCACTTCTTCATCTCGGCACCGGGGCACCGCCACCTGACCACGCAGATCAACTTTGCTGGCGACAAGTACCTGTGGGACGACTTTGCCTATGCCACCCGCGACGGGCTGATCGGCGAACTGCGTTTTGTCGAGGATGCGGCGGCGGCGCGCGACCGCGGCGTGCAAGGCGAGCGCTTTGCCGAGCTGTCATTCGACTTCCGCTTGCAGGGTGCCAAGTCGCCTGACGCCGAGGCGCGAAGCCATCGGCCGCGGGCGTTGCAGGAGGGCTGAGTTCGAGGTTATGTCACTGTGATTTTGCCTGGGGCTTTCCGTGCGGGGAGGCCTCGGGCTTTTTGTCGCCAGGGGCGGGTGATCTAGAATCGTCTTTTTGTTCAGGCCCCCACACCATGCTCCCCATCGCGCTGCTGCCAACCACCATCGACCAGGCGTCGCTGATCCGCAATCTCTACCAGTTCTATTGCTACGAGTCCTCCGACTGGGAGCAGGAAGACGTCGAGGCGGACGGCCGTTTCTACATCCACGAGGAGCACCTGCAACGCTACTGGCAGGACGACGGCTGGGGCGCGTATCTGGTGCTGGTGGACGGCTTCATCGCCGGCTTCGTGCTGGTCGAGCGCAGCGAGCTGCCTGGCATCGTTGCGCAGGAGCTTGCCGACCTGTTCATCTTGAAGAAGTACCGTCGCCAGGGCATCGGCCGAGCTGTGGCGTTGCAGTTGCTGGGGGGCGAGGGTGACTGGCTGCTGCGTTGCTACGCACAGGATCTGCCCGCCGTGGCTTTCTGCAATGCCGTGCTGGCGAGCCTGCCGCGGCCGGCGCAGGCTATCGCCCTGGGGGATGAGCCGGACTTGCTCAACTTCCTGGTGACCGGCACCCGCCATTGAGAGCGGGGTGCTTTCGTTCGTCCAGATAAGGGATAGCGCCATTTTTGTGATGTGCTTCACAAAATGCTCGCGAGCGGCATAATGCCACCATCGCTTTCCAAGACCCGGCCGCCGCTTGCCGGGGTCCCTTTTCATGCGCTTCGAAGGTTCAGGTAAAGTTCATGTCGCTCGCAGCAAACCCCGACATCATGTACCGGCTGTTGATCCAGAGCGTGGTGGATTATGCCATCTACCTGCTCACCCCTGAAGGTATCGTCGCCAACTGGAACCCTGGCGCCCAGCGCGCCAAGGGGTACCGTGCCGAGGAAATCGTCGGCCAGCACTACTCGTTGTTCTACACCGATGCCGAGCGCGCAGCCGGGTTGCCGGCATTCAACCTGGAGCAGGCGCGCAGCACCGGACGCTTTGAAGAAACGGGCGCACGCCTGCGCAAGGACGGCACGGCCTTCCACGCCCATGTGGTCATCGAAGCGGTGTACGACGATGCCGGGCAACTGGTGGGTTTCGCCAAGGTCACCCGCGACATTTCCGAACGCCACCGCCAGGAGCTCGAACTGCTGCAGGCCAAAGAGCTGGCCGAGCAGTACAGCCAGGAAATGGCCAAGCTTTCGCAGTTTCTCGATTCGGTCATTGCCAACATTCCCGCGAGCGTCATCGTCCAGGACCTGGAAAGCCAGCGCATCCTGTTGGCCAATCAGCAGGCCGAACGCCTGTTCGGCGGGCCGCAGCGCAGCATGATCGGCCAGTTGCCCAGGGAATGCCTGGCGCCGGCTGCCGGTGACTATCTGGAGCAGCAATTCGTGCGGGGTGCCCGCAGCACCAAGGGGCACGCCGCCGAAACCCGCGTCGACACCGCCCGCGGCCCACGCACACTGCGTAGCCGTACCCTGCTTAGTCAAAACCGCGAAGGGCAGGCCGATTACGTGTTGTTCGTGGCTGAAGACGCCACCGAAGAGCTGGCCGCCCATGCGCAGATCCACCACATGGCGCACCATGACGCGCTCACCGGGTTGCCCAACCGTACGCTGTTCCACGAACGGCTACGCCAGGCCCTGTTGCGCGGCAGCGAAAACGCCAAGCTGACGGCTGCCCTGTGCCTGGACCTGGACAACTTCAAGAACATCAACGACTCCCTTGGCCATGCGTTTGGTGACAAGTTGCTACGCGAGTTGGGCAAGCGTCTGCGCCGCGAACTGCGTGAGCACGACACCTTGGCCCGCCTGGGTGGCGACGAGTTTGCCGTGGTGCTGACGGGCCTGGAGGGGCGGGATGCCGCGTGCAATACCGCGCAGCGCCTGATCAAGGCCATCAGCCCGCCGTTCCGGATCGAAGGGCATCAGTTCGCGGTGGGGGTGAGCATCGGCATCGCCATCGCGCCTGATGACCATGACCAGGCAGAGCAACTGCTGGGCTACGCTGACATGGCGCTGTACCAGGCCAAGCGTAACGGCCGTAATCGTTATGAATGCTTCGATGTCGAACTGGACGTTGCCGCCCGCCAGCGCCGCCTGGTGGAAACCGACCTGCGCACAGCGCTGCACCTGGGGCAGTTGCAGTTGCACTACCAGCCGGTAGTCGATCATCAGACCAGCAGCGTTACCGGTTATGAGGCGCTGCTGCGCTGGGAACACCCGACCCGTGGCATGGTCATGCCGATGGACTTCATCCCCATTGCTGAAGAAACCGGGTTGATCCACGAGCTGGGCAACCGTGCGCTGAACCTGGCCTGCCAGGAGGCGGCCAGTTGGGACAGTGAGCAGACGGTGTCGGTCAACCTGTCGGCGGTGCAGTTCAAGAACGGCGATCTGGTGCATACCGTCGCCCTCGCGCTGGCCGACTCGGGCCTGCCGCCGCAGCGGCTGGAGCTGGAAATTACCGAGTCGGTACTGCTGGGCAACAGCGAGGAGAACGTGCGCACCTTGCGCGCGCTGAAAGACCTGGGCGTGTCCATTTCACTGGATGACTTTGGTACCGGCTACTCATCGTTGGGCTACCTGCGTTCGTTCCCGTTCGACCGGATCAAGATCGACAAGTCGTTCGTGCATGACATGTGCGACAGCCGCGAGGCCATGTCGATCATTCGCGCCATTACCGAGCTGTCCAACAGCCTGATGATCAAGATCACGGCTGAAGGCGTGGAGTCGGAGGAGCAGATGCGCCGGCTCGCGGCGGAAGGCTGTTCGCACTTCCAGGGCTACTTTTACGGGCGGCCGGCACCGGCGAGCGAGCGGTTGAAGCAGGTCATCACCCAAGAACAATGACTTGCGCGGCGGCCTCAGCTGTTCCAGTCCGGGGCAAACGGCGGGCTGACCACGCGCTGGTCTTTCGGCAGCCCGGCAATGGCTGTGCGGTCTTCGTCATCCAGCGGCACGGTCAACGCGGCCAGGTTGGCCAGCTGGTTTTCGCGGCTACTGGCTTTGGGGATCGCCGCCACGCCGTCCTGGTCCAGCAGCCATTTCAGCGCCACCTGGCTGGGCAGCACGCCATGCTTGCGGGCGATCGCCTGGATCACCGGCTGCGCCGCTGCCTGGCCGCGTGCCAGCGGGGTGTAGGCGGTGAGCAACAGATCATGGCTGCGGGCGAAGTCGAGTAGCGGTTGCTGGCTGAGCAGAACATGGTATTCCACCTGAATCGCCGACAACGGCGCGCCCAGGGTTTCCACCACCTGGCGCAGTAACCCCAACGGGAAGTTGGCCACGCCAATGTGGCGCGCCTTGCCTTCGTCACGCAGGGCTACCAAGGTGTCGATGCTGCGGGCCAGGTCCCAGTCTTTGCCTGGCCAGTGGATGTGGAACAGGTCGACCTGTTCGGTACCCAGCGCGCGCAGGCTGTCTTCCAGCGACTGACGCATGGCTTTAGGCTCCAGGCGGTCCCACCAGACCTTGGTGGTCAGGTGGATCTGCTCGCGTGGCACGTCGCTGTCGCGCAGCGCCTGGCCAACGGCTGCTTCGTTTTCGTAGGCGGTGGCGGTGTCGATGTGCCGGTAACCCACGTCCAGTGCCTGGCGCACGGCCTGGGTGCATTCACTGCCGGTCATTGGCCAGGTGCCCAGGCCGATGGCGGGCAGGTCCAGGCCGGTGCGGGTGCTGAGCCTTTGCATGTAAATTCCTTGTAGGGTGTGCAGGGTCGGTCGATGGTCGGCGATCAACCGTGTACGGGCCATGCAGACAAGGTGGAAAGTGGTCGATCAGCGAACACAAATTGCACTTGACCGGGTCAAGCGGCAAATGAACTTCCTTATGCTGCAGCATCTCTTCTAGAATCCCAGCTGTCACATCCGCCAGGCAATGCCTGCGCGGCCTTCCTTGGGCGGGGCATGCTGCCGCGCCGTCATCGAGAGAGCCATGAGTTCCAGCACACCGCTGTCCGGCGTCAACCAACCCCTGCGCGGCATCGCGTTGGTGGTGGTGGCGACGTTCCTGTTCGCCAGCCACGATGCCTTGTCCAAATTCCTGGGTGGCCTGTACCCGATAGTCATGGTGGTGTGGGCGCGTTATGTGGTGCACACGTTGCTGATGGCCGGCATCTTCCTGCCCAAGTCTGGGCTCAACGTGTTGCGCACCCGCCGGCCGGTATTGCAGACCTTGCGGGCCCTGAGCCTGCTGAGCACCAGCCTGCTGTTCACGACCGGCTTGCAATACCTGCCACTGGCCGAGGCCACGGCCGTCAACTTCCTTGCCCCGGTGCTGGTCACCGCGCTGTCGGCGCCGCTGCTCAAAGAGCGAGTGACAGTGGGGCAGTGGGTGGCGGTGGTGATGGGCTTTATCGGCGTGCTGGTGGTGGTGCACCCTGGCGGGGCGATGTTTACCCCGGCCATTCTGTATCCGTTCGGTTCGGCATTGGGCTTCTGCTTCTATCAGTTGCTGACGCGCATTCTGGCGGCGCACGACAGCCCGACCACCAGCAACTTCTATGCGGGGTTGTGCAACACCTTGGCAATGAGTGCGCTGGTGCCGTTCTTCTGGGAGGTGCCGCGCTGGGATCATGCCCTGTTGATGCTGGCACTGGGCGGCTTTGGCATGACTGCGCACCTGCTGTTGACCCAGGCCTTCCGCCATGCAGCGCCGGCGTTGCTGGCGCCGTTCAGCTATTGCCAGATCGTGTTTGCCGGGTTGCTTGGCTTCGTGGTGTACAGCCAGGTGCCGGATACCCTGAGCCTGGTGGGGATTTTGGTGATCTGCCTCAGTGGGCTTGGCGCAGCCTGGATGCAGCGCGGCAAATAGCAGCCGCGTGCTTCAGGCTGGGCGACCGGTAGGCGCAGCGTTGTGCTGCGAAGAGGGCATCACTGCGTGGCCATGAACTGCAGGATGCGGTCGCGCAGCCAGCGCTCGGCGGGGTCGTTGTCCTGGGCGCCGCTCCAGACCATCGACAGCTCGGCCTCGGTGATGTCGAACGGCGCCGGGTCGGCGCGCAAGCTGCCGTCGTCGGCGAGGGCACAAGCGGCATAGTCCGGTACCGTGGCGATCAGCTCGGTGTTGCGCAGCAGGGCGCGCAGGCTACCGAACTGCGGCACCGCCAGCACCACCTTGCGGCAACGCCCGATGCGTGCCAGGTCGAGGTCGATGTTGCCGCTCATGTCACCGGAAAACGACACCATCACATGCGGGCGGGCGCAGTATTCGTCGAGGGTCAGAGGCCCCGGGCGGTCGTCGGCGCGCAGCACCCGTACACCTATGTCGCGCAGCTTGCGGCGTTTGGCGGTGGCCGGCAGGTCGGTGGTATAGCTCACACCTACCGAGATCTCGCCGCTGGCCAGAAGGCCCGGCATCAGCAGGAAATTGGCCCGCCGCACTACCACGCTGATGGCGGGGGCTTCTTCACGCAGGGCCTGCAGCAGGGCCGGAAACAGGCCGAACTCGGCATCGTCAGAAAGGCCCAGGCGGAACACGTTGCAGCTGTTGGCCGGGTCGAACTCGCGGGCGCGGCTGATGGCAGCGGAAATCACGTCCATGGCCGGGCCCAGTTCAGCAAAGATCTGCATGGCCCGTGGGGTGGGTTCCATGGCCCGGCCGCTGCGGATCAGCAGCGGGTCGTCGAACAGCTCGCGCAGGCGGGCGAGGGCGGCGCTGACGGTGGATTGGGTGATAAACAGCTTTTCACCCACGCGGGTCAGGTTGCGTTCGATCATCAGGGCTTCGAACAGCACCAGCAGGTTCATGTCGACGCGGCGCAGGTCGTTGCGGTTCATGAGGGCTCGGCGTCCTGGGCAAAGGGTATGGCTGTGTATTGAAGCATGGCGCGGGGCCTTGTGCCTTGTATGGATGTGCCGGCCTCATCGCGGGCTTGACCGCGATGAGGCCGATACAGGCCTGCGCCTGACAGAGCCAGCCTATCAGGCTCCAACAGCCACTCTATTAGACCTCTGCCCAAGCTCGGCTAGTCTTTCTCGTGGCCCCGCGAATTCCGCGACAGGGCAGCGCGTCAGCACCTGCGTGCAAGACCGTGTCCCCCCGCCGTGACAGCTTCGCAAGCCCCGTGTACACCTGATGAGGGGTAGTACGAGCCCACCCGCTCGGCTGAAAGAACACTGGCATAGACCGGAAATCTGGATAACCGACCCAAAGGTACCCGCAGATGTCGAACGAATCGAAATGCCCGTTCCATCAAACCGCAGGTGGCGGCACCACCAACCGTGACTGGTGGCCTGACCAGCTCAACCTGAGAATTCTTCACCAGCATTCCTCCAAGTCCAGCCCCGACCCGGACTTCGACTATGCCAAGGCGTTCAAGAGCCTCGACTTCCAGGCCCTGAAGAAAGACCTGACTGCCCTGATGACCGACTCGCAGGATTGGTGGCCGGCCGACTTTGGCCACTACGGCCCGCTGTTCATCCGCATGGCCTGGCACAGCGCGGGCACCTACCGCATTGGTGATGGCCGCGGTGGTGCGGGCTCTGGCCAGCAACGCTTCGCCCCGCTCAACAGCTGGCCGGACAACGTCAGCCTGGACAAGGCCCGGCGCCTGCTGTGGCCGATCAAGCAGAAGTACGGCAACAAGATTTCCTGGGCCGACCTGATCGTACTCACCGGTAATGTTGCCCTTGAGTCCATGGGCTTCAAGACCTTCGGCTTCTCCGGCGGGCGTGCCGACGTGTGGGAGCCGGACGAAGACGTGTACTGGGGGTCGGAAAAGGTCTGGCTGGGCGGCGATACCCGTTACGGCAAGGATCAGGTCAAGGCGCAGCCGCCGGGGCAGGGTGACCTGGTGGCCGAGCCGGCCAAGCATGGTGAAGAGCAGAATCGCGACCTGTCGGCCGAGCGTAACCTGGAAAACCCGCTGGCCGCCGTGCAGATGGGCCTGATCTACGTGAACCCGGAAGGCCCGGAAGGTAATCCCGACCCCGTGGCCTCGGGCAAGGACATCCGTGAAACCTTTGGCCGCATGGCCATGAACGATGAAGAAACCGTGGCCTTGATCGCCGGTGGTCACGCGTTCGGCAAGACCCATGGTGCCGGCCCCGCCGACAACGTCGGCCCCGAGCCGGAAGCGGCAGGCCTGGAGATGCAGGGCCTGGGCTGGCACAACACGTTTGGCTCCGGCAAAGGCGGGGATACCATCACCAGCGGCCTGGAAGTGACCTGGACCTCCACCCCGACCCAGTGGGGCAACGAGTACCTGAATAACCTGTTCGACTTTGAGTGGGAGCTGACCAAAAGCCCGGCCGGCGCGCACCAGTGGCGGCCGAAAGACGGCAAAGGCGCAGGCACGGTGCCCGATGCACATGATCCCGGTAAAAGGCATGCACCGTCGATGTTGACCTCCGACCTGGCATTGCGTTTCGACCCCATTTACGAGCCAATCGCTCGCCACTTCAAAGAAAACCCTGACCAGCTGGCGGATGCTTTTGCCCGTGCATGGTACAAGCTGATCCACCGCGACATGGGCCCGCTGGCGCGCTATCTGGGCCCGGAAATGCCCAATGAAGAGTTGCTGTGGCAAGACCCGTTGCCCAAAGCTGACCCATCCACGATCAGCGAGCAAGACATCGAGACCCTTAAGTCCAGGATCCTGGCCTCGGGTTTGAGCGTGGGCGAACTGGTCTCCACCGCCTGGGCATCCGCGTCGACCTTCCGCGGCTCCGACAAGCGCGGTGGTGCCAACGGCGCACGTTTGCGCTTGGCGCCACAGAAGGACTGGGCTGCAAACCAGGGCGTGGACAAGGTGCTGGCGGCATTGGAGAAGATCCAGGGCGAGTTCAACAGCAGCGGCAAGAAGGTTTCCCTGGCTGACCTGATCGTGCTGGCCGGTACCGCGGCAGTCGAAAAAGCTGCCAAGGATGCGGGCTACAGCGGCAGCGTAGGGTTCCGCCCGGGCCGAGTCGATGCGTCGCAGGAGCAGACCGACGTCGAGTCGTTCGCCGTGCTGGAACCGCTGGCCGATGGCTTCCGCAACTTCACCAAGGCACGCTACAGCGTCAAGGCCGAGAAACTGTTGCTGGACAAGGCGCAGTTGCTGACCCTGACCGCGCCGGAGCTGACCGTGCTGATCGGTGGCCTGCGGGTGCTCGGTGCCAACCATGGTGGCAGCAAACTCGGCGTGTTCACCGACAAGCCGGGGACGCTGAGCAACGACTTCTTCCGCAACTTGCTGGATATGAGCGTGGAGTGGAAACCGACCTCGGCGGACAACGAAACCTTTGAAGGCCGCGACCGCAAGACCGGGCAGGTGAAGTGGAGCGGTAGCCGGGTAGATCTGGTGTTCGGTTCGCATGCCCAGTTGCGGGCGTTGAGCGAGGTGTATGCCAGCAGTGATGGCGGTGACAAGTTTGTCCGAGACTTTGTGGCCGCCTGGCAGAAGGTCATGGAGCTGGACCGCTTTGATCTGAAATAGCGTTGCCTGGCGGGGGGGGCGCGCTCAGCGCCCCCTTGGCCAGTGGTTATCCCGCCAATTCCAGGTCGGATAGATACAAAAGTGTCCTCGTCGGTTCTGTTGCAATGCTTCTCAGGCGGCCGGCCTGAACAGCGTGCTCACAACGACAAGGAACCCCGACCATGCAAATGCCCAAGACCCTGAAAATCCGCAATGGCGACAAGGTGCAGCCAACCTTTTCCGCTCAGGAATACGCTGCTCGCCACGCCCGGCTGCGGGCCTATATGGCCGAGCAGGACATTGAGGCGGCAATCTTCACCTCGTATCACAACGTCAACTATTACAGCGATTTCCTTTACTGCTCGTTCGGCCGCCCTTATGCGCTGGTGATCACCCAGGACAAGGTGGTCTCGATCAGCGCCAATATCGACGGCGGGCAACCCTGGCGGCGCACGGTGGGCACTGACAACATCGTCTACACCGACTGGCAGCGCGACAACTATTTCGTCGCCATCCAGCAGGCGTTGCCGCTGGCCTCGCGCATCGGCGTGGAGTACGACCACCTGAACCTGCAGAACCACGGCAAACTCGCCGCCTGCTACCCCAAGGCCGAGCTGGTGGACATCGCTGCGCCGTGCATGCGTATGCGCATGATCAAGTCGGCCGAGGAGCAGGCACTTATCCGTCACGGTGCACAGGTGGCCGACATCGGCGGGGCGGCAGTGGTCGAAGCCCTGCGTGAGCAGGTGCCCGAGTACGAGGTGGCACTGCATGCCACCCAGGCGATGGTGCGCGAAATTGCCAAACGCTTCCCCGACGCCGAGCTGATGGACACCTGGACTTGGTTCCAGTCCGGGCTCAACACCGATGGCGCACACAACCCGGTCACCAGCCGCCGTGTGGGCAAGGGCGAGATCCTCAGCCTCAACTGTTTCCCCATGATCGCCGGTTATTACACCGCGCTGGAGCGCACCCTGTTCCTTGACCACTGCCCGGACGAGTACCTGCGCCTGTGGCAGGCCAACGTCGAAGTGCACGAAGCCGGGCTGCAACTGGTGCGCCCAGGCATGCGCTGCAGCGATATCGCCCGCGAACTGAACGAGATCTTCCTGCGCCACGACCTGCTGCAGTACCGCACCTTCGGGTATGGCCATTCGTTCGGCACGCTCAGCCATTACTACGGCCGCGAGGCGGGGCTGGAGCTGCGCGAGGACATCGATACTGTGCTGGAACCGGGCATGGTGGTGTCGATCGAGCCGATGATCATGCTGCCTGAAGGGCGACCGGGGGCGGGCGGTTATCGCGAGCACGACATCCTGATCGTCAACGACAGCGGCGCCGAGAACATCACCAAGTTCCCGTATGGGCCGGAGCACAACATCATTCGCAAATAAGCATCGGCGTCGGCTGCTTCGCGGGCAAGCCCGCTCCTGCGGGGATTTCACCGTTTTCGCAGGCGCGGGTTCACCCGCGAATAGGCCGGCCCAGACAACAACAAGATCCCCGTATGACCACCAGACCCTGCCTCCAATTAAAAGAACCAGAGGGTACCCGTCATGTCCAGCACCACCCTAGACCCATCCGCCATCGCCGGCCCCAAACACAACGCCGAACGCCAGGCGCTGCGCAAGGCCGCCCGGGCCAGCTTCATGGGCAACTTCGTCGAGTGGTTCGACTACGCCGCCTACGGCTATCTGGCCACCATCATCGCCGCCACCTTCTTCCCGCAAACTGACAAGACCACCGGTTTGCTGGCCACCTTTGCGGTATTCGCCCTGTCGTTCCTGGTGCGCCCGCTGGGTGGCATCGTCTGGGGCCATTTCGGCGATCGACACGGTCGGCGCAACGCGCTCTCGTGGTCGATCCTGATCATGTCGGTATCCACCTTCTGCATCGGCTTGTTGCCGGGCTATGCGCAGATCGGGCTGTGGGCACCGGCCTTGCTGTTGCTGATCCGCCTGGTACAGGGGTTTTCCGCCTCGGGTGAGTACGCCGGGGCCGCTGCGTTCCTGGCCGAGTACGCGCCGCCTGGGCGGCGTGGCTTGTACACCAGCATCGTGCCGGCCAGCACGGCGGCGGGGTTGTTGTTCGGTGCGGCGTTCGTCGCGGTGCTGCATGAGCTGCTCAGCAGTGAAGCCCTGCATGAGTGGGGCTGGCGCCTGCCGTTCCTGCTGGCGGCGCCGTTCGGCCTGGTAGGGCGCTATATCCGCATGAGCTTGCAGGACACGCCCAAGTTCCTGGAGATGGAGCAGCGCCTGGAAACCAAGGCCGGCATGGCCACGACGCCGCTGCGCGAACTGCTGGGCCAGCACCGGCGCAGTCTGGCAATCGGCATGGGTGTCACCTGCCTGAATGCGGTTGCGTTCTACCTGTTGCTCAGTTACATGCCGACCTACCTGTCCAGTGAAATGGGCATGAGCGAGCGGGATTCGTTCATCGCCTCGACGGTGTCGCTGGCCACCTATATCGGCTTGATCTTCCTGATGGGGCGGCTGTCCGACCAGTTTGGTCGCAAGACCATGCTGGTGGTGGCCTCGCTGTTGTTCCTGGGGTTGACCGTGCCGTTGTTTCGCCTGCTGGACGGCCAGCCGCTGCTGGTGATTCTGGCCATCCAGATCCTTTTCGGTGCGATGCTGGCGATGAACGACGGGACCTTGCCGTGCCTGCTGGCCGAAATCTTTCCGACCCGGGTGCGCTTCAGCGGGTTTGCCTTGAGCTTCAATGTGGCCAATTCGCTGTTTGGCGGGACTGCGCCGTTCATTGCCACCTGGCTGATTCAGGTGACGGGCAGCAAGCTGGCCCCGGCAGGATACTTGCTGGCGGCAGCACTGGTGGCGCTGGTGGCCATGCTGATGTGTCGGGAGACGGCGCATGCGGCCCTTGAAGATTAGTTGACCTGCACTGGCCTCTTCGCGGGCAAGCCCGCTCACAACGGCCTGTGGCGGACCACCGGTGTGCGTGTAGGAGGGGGCTTGCCCGCGAAGAGGCCAGCAATGCCCATACCTGACCCCCGTCAGTGGAGAGAGGCCTGCCGCCGCTCCCCTAGGGGCGACAGCCCGAAGAACCTGCTGTAACTCTTGGAAAAATGCGCAGGCGAACTGAAACCACAGGCCAGCGCTACCTCACGCACTTGCACGTCGCTGCGCAGCAGTAACTCCCGCGCCCGCGACAGCCGCAGCTCCAGGTAATACTGGCTGGGCGTGCGCTGCAGGTACTTGTGGAACAGCCGCTCCAATTGGCGCACGGTCACGTCGTTGAGGCTGGCCAGTTCCTCCAGCCCCAGCGGTTCCTCCAGATTGGCCTCCATGATCGCCACCACCTGGCTCAGTTTGGGTTGAGCGCTGCCGAGCAGGGTGCGCAGCGGTACACGCTGGCGCTCACGCTCACCGCGCACGCGGTCGCACAGCAACAGCTCGGCGGCCTTGGCCGCGATGTCCTGGCCGCCCGTGTCCCGGGCCACCAGTTGCAGCATCATGTCCATGGCCGCCACGCCGCCTGAGCAGGTGTAACGGTCGCGGTCCAGTTCGAAAAGCTGGCTGGAGATCACGATACCGGGGAAGTGTGCCTGCAACGTCGGCAGGTCTTCCCAGTGGATGGTGCAGCGGTAACCCTTGAGCAATTCTGCCTTGGCCAGCAGGTAGCTACCGGTGCAGATACCGCCCAGTGGCAAGCGCTGGCGGGCCAGTTGGCGCAACCAGTCGATCAATGGGCGGTTGCTACGGCTTCGGTCGATCGGGTTGGCGCCGACCACCAGCAAGGCATCCAGCGCGGGGGCGTTGGTGATGTTGTAGTCGGGCAGTACGCGCATGCCGTTGCTGGCCACCACCGGCGCGTCGTCTGCGGCGATCAGCACACTGCGATACAGTGGCTTGCGCGCGGCCAGATTGGCCATGCGCAGGGTCTCCACCGCCGACGCAAGGCCGATGGTGGTGAAATTGGGCAAAATCAGGAAGCCAAAGGTCTTTGCCGAACAATTCTTTACACTAGACGGCGATAGGTTTGCAGAAGCGGGGTGGACCATTGCGCTGTTCCTGTGCAAGCTGAGGCCTGGTTGGTCAGGGGCAGTGAGAAAGCAGAGCCTCGCGTGGTTCTTGTTGTTATGGGTCGTTGCCGGGTCGATCATACACCCCGGATGCAGCGGCCAGGAATGGCCCCGCCGGCAGGCAGGGCCGACAGTGATTGCACAGAGAAGGTGAGCGTCAGTGAACCCCGAAACCATGCTGGCGGGCTTGCCAGGCTACGCCATGGCCCCCGAAGCGATCCAGGTGCTGCCCGATGCCAGGGCTTACCGCGCCTGCCTGTTCGAGCGCATCCGTGCGGCGACTCGGCGCATCGTTATCGTCGCGTTGTACCTGCAGGAGGATGAGGCTGGCCAGGAAGTCCTGGATGCCTTGTACCAGGCCAAGGCCGAGCGGCCAGGCCTGGAGATCACCATCGTGGTCGACTGGTTCCGCGCCAGGCGCGGGCTGCTGGGGGCCGGGCGTCAGCCGGGCAATGCCGCCTGGTATCAGGCCCAGCGCCAGTTGCGCGGGCTGGACATCGCGATTCATGGCGTGCCAGTGCAGACCCGCGAACTGTTCGGGGTGCTGCACCTCAAAGGCAGCATCATCGACGATTGCGTGATCTACACCGGCGCCAGTCTGAACAACGTCTACCTGCATCGTTTCGACCGCTATCGCCTGGATCGCTACCACCTGTTCCAGTCACCGGCACTGGCTGATGCCATGGTCGGCCTGGTTCAGCGTTTGCTGCACCATACCGCCACACCGCGCCTCGACCTGCCGGCGCCACCTTCTACCCGCAGTTTGCGCGGTGACATTCGGCGTTTGCGCGCACGGCTGCGGCGCATGGCCTACGAGGTACCGGCCAGCGTGACGGGGCAGGGCCTGCAGGTGATCCCGCTGCTGGGTGTGGGCCGTGGCAATCCACTGAACCGGGCGCTGTGCGCCTTGCTGGCAGTGGCGCGCACGCAGATCATCATCAGTACGCCGTATTTCAACCCGCCGCAGGTCGTGATGCGCGAACTTGACCATGCCCTGGCGCGGGGGGTTGGGGTGGAGCTGATTGTCGGTGACCGCACCGCCAACGACTTCTACATTGCCCCTGGCGAACCGTTCAGTGCCAGTGGTGCATTGCCCTATCTGTACGAGGACAACCTGCGCGCCTTCGCCCACCGCCGCCACGCCGCGATTGCCAGCGGCCAGTTGCAAGTACGCATCTGGAACGATCCCGGGCATACCTTCCATGCCAAGGGCGTTTGGATCGACCAGCGTTATTCGCTGCTGACCGGCAACAACCTCAACCCGCGCGGGTTCAACCTGGACCTGGAGAACGGCCTGCTGATCGACGACCCGCAGGGGCAATGGCTGGCGCCACGGGAAGCGGAGTTGAGCGAACTACGGCGCTTTGCGCCGAGAATCGGTTCGGCAGAGGCGCTGGGGGAGAAGGCCGAACATCCCAAGCAAGTGCGCAAGTTTCTGCGTCGGTTGCGCTATAGCCGGTTGGAGCCGTTGATCAAGCGGGTGCTCTGACATCGCCTGTACTGACCCTGTCGCCGGCAAGCCAGCGACAGGGCCAGAGTGGTGCGCACCGCGCATTGATGTCATTATGATATTGCTGCCCACGGCCCTTTGTCAGGGGCTGGATTACAATGTGCAGGCAACAGTGCAAGGCCCCTCTGAACGTGATCACGATCGCATACAGTCGGGCCTTTTCCCGTTAACCAGACAGGCCAATGCGTATATGGCGTTAGATCCACCCACGATGCTGACTATTTCAGTCGCTTTGGCCGCTGCGGCCGCCTTGTACCTGGCGATTGAATGGCGCAGTGTGCGCGAAACCTCATTGCTGTACTGGAGTGCGGGTTTCGCCACGATTACGGTTGGTAGCACCCTGGCATTGTTGCGCGGGATCGGCTTGCTGTTCATCGGTATCTGGTTCGCCAATGGCTTGCTGGTGGTGGCCCACGTTTTTTTCCTGATCGGCGTGCTGCGCTTCACTCAGGAGCGCTTGTCACGTGCCTGGTTGATGATCGTGCTGGTCTGGTTCGCCTTGCTGCTGCTGCCCGTGGGCCCGCAGTGGTCGAAGGTGATGCTGATGGTCAACTCGTTGTTGGTGGCCTCGCTGACGCTCAAGGCCAGTTTCCTGCTGCGGCCACATGGCAAATCGCTGAGTGTCGGGGCCGTGCAACTGCGCTATGTGTTGCTGATCCATGGGCTGTTCTATGTGGCCAAGGCGGCCATCGCGATCACGCCAGGCACGCTGATTGACCTGGCGACCTTTGGCGGGCTGATCATTCAGGTTTCGCTGGTGGAAGGCGCGATGGCGATCATGCTGATTGCCTTGTCGATGACCGGCACCGTACGTTACCGGCGGGAAGAGCGGATTGCCCGGCTGGCAGCTCGTGACCCGCTGACTGCGCTGTACAACCGGCGTGCACTGGAGGTGCGGGCGGGGCATTTCTTCAAGGACGTGAGCCCGGCGCAACCCGGGGCATTGCTGTTGATCGACATCGACAACTTCAAACTGGTCAACGACCTGCACGGGCATATCGCCGGCGACCGTTTGCTGATTGCCTTGAGCGAGATGATTCGTACGGCGCTGCCCGAGCGCTCGCTGGCGGCGCGGTTGGGCGGGGATGAGTTCGTCATCTTGCTCAGTGGCGCGAGCAGTGAACGGGTCATGGAACTGGGGAGTGGGCTGCGTGAGCAGTTCCAGCAGTACGCCGACAAGACTGTGCCTACGCCCCAGGCGGTTACCTTGAGCATTGGTGCCAACGTGTTCGATCAGCCGCCGGCGAGCCTGGCGGCGTTGATCGAGCAGGGGGATGTGGCGTTGTACCAGTCCAAACGTGGGGGGCGCGACAGCATTCGGTTTTTCGAGCGGGCGGTGGTTGAACTCCGGCAGTGAGCGAGTCACCTAGGTGGGGGAGCTTTCATGTAACCCATGTGGGTGATCCGTACAGACGCTCCCGTCACCCGGCCCCCGCGTTCGACGGGCATCCATGCCCGTCCTCAGTAAAGCAGCGGGTCAGGTTGCCACCTGATAGCACGGTACATACGCCGCGCCGCCGGGCAGCTTCATCCGGTGCTGGTCGACGAATGCCTGCAGCAGCCGGCCCAGCGGGTCCAGTACGGCGCTGTCACCGTGGATCTGATACGGCCCGTGTTCCTCGATCAGGCGGATGCCTTTGTCCTTGACGTTGCCTGCGACAATCCCGGAAAACGCCCGGCGCAGGTTGGCCGCCAGTTCATGGGGCGGCAGCTCGCGGCGCAAGTCCAGGTCGGCCATGGCCTGGTGGGTCGGGTCGAACGGTCGCTGGAAGCTCTCCTCGATCTTCAGCAGCCAGTTGAAGTGGAAGGCATCGTTGCGCTCGCGGCGGAACTGCTTGACCGCTTTGAGGCCTTCGACCATGTGCCGGGCGACTTCCGCCGGGTCATCAATGATGATTTCGTACAGGCGATGGGCCGCTTCACCCAGCGTGGCGCCGACGAAAGCGTGCAACTGTTGCAGATAAGGCTCGGCGCTGCGCGGGCCGGTGAGCACCACCGGGAACGGCAGGTCGTGGTTGTCCGGGTGCATGAGGATGCCCAGCAGGTACAGGAACTCCTCCGCCGTGCCGGCACCGCCCGGGAAGATGATGATGCCGTGGCCGACACGCACGAAGGCCTCCAGGCGCTTCTCGATGTCTGGCAGGATCACCAGTTCGTTGACGATCGGGTTGGGCGCCTCGGCGGCGATGATGCCGGGCTCGGTCAGGCCCAGGTAGCGGCTGCCATGCATGCGTTGCTTGGCGTGGGCGATGGTGGCGCCCTTCATCGGGCCTTTCATCACGCCCGGGCCGCAGCCGGTGCAGACATCCAGCTTGCGCAGGCCCAGTTCATGGCCGACCTTCTTGGTGTACTGGTATTCCTCGGTGCTGATCGAGTGGCCGCCCCAACACACCACCATCTTCGGCTCCACGCCTGGGCGCAGGGTGCGCGCGTTGCGCAGCAGGTGGAAAACGTAGTCGGTGATGCCCTGGGAGCTTTCCAGGTCGATGCGCTGGCTGGCCAGCTCGCTTTCGGTGTAGACGATGTCGCGCAAGGCGCTGAACAGCATTTCACGGGTGCTGGCGATCATTTCGCCATCGACGAAGGCGTCGGCCGGGGCGTTCAGCAGCTCCAGGCGCACGCCGCGGTCCTGTTGGTGGATACGCACCTCGAAGTCTTTGTAGGCCTCAAGGATAGTCTTGGCATTGTCGACATGGGCGCCGGTGTTGAGGATTGCCAGGGCGCACTGGCGGAACAGTGTGTAGAGGCTACCGGTACCGACTTCACTCAGTTGCTGCACTTCACGTTGTGACAGCGTCTCCAGGCTGCCTTTGGGGCTGACGGATGCATTGATGACATGGCGTTGAGGCATCTAAGTCTTTCCTGTGCGGGTAAAACATCCTTCTTTGACACCACCATACCGAGAAATGTGGACGGCAACGAGGGGGGCTGTGAAAAACCTTGAGACCGAGCTGCCTGCTTCGCGGGTGAACCCGCTCCTACAGGGGCCTTGCCGTCTTCAGGGCAGCACCCACCTGTAGGAGCGGGTTTACCCGCGAAGCAGCCGACTCGGTCTCCAGTCAGCCCAACAGCTTCTGCACCCCCAGGGTAATCGCCAGCCCCCCGCCAACCAGCCACAGGTTGAGGATCGCCCCGGTGGCCAGCGCCCGTGGCCCAGCCTGGCGAATCTGGCTGAAGCGGGTCTCCATGCCCAACGCCGTCATGGCCATGGTCAAGGCAAAGGTGTCCAGGCTGTTCACGGCCTGGGTCACGCTGCCAGGCAGCACTTGCATCGAATTCACCAGGACCAGGGCCAGGAAGCCGAAAGCGAACCAGGGCATGGCAATGCGCCCGTTGCCCTGCGCCTGGCCTGCCTTGCGCGAACGGCTGATCCACAGGCCCACCACCAGCAGTACCGGCACCAGCAGCATGACCCGGGTCATCTTGACGATGGTGGCGACATGCGTGGCTTCGGGGCTGACATTGCTGGCCGCGCCTACCACCTGCGCCACTTCGTGGACAGTGCCGCCCAGCAGCAGCCCGGCGCCCATGGTATCCAGATGCAGCCAGCCGGCATTGATCGCCAGTGGGTAAAGGAACATCGACAAGGTACCGAACAGCACTACGCTTCCGACTGCCATGGCGCTTTTATGGGGGGCGCTGCGCAGCGCCGATTCGAATGCCAGCACGGCGGCGGCGCCGCAGATGGCGCTGCCGGCGGCGGTCAGCAAGGCGGTATCGCGGTCGAGCTTGAACACTTTCATGCCACACCACAGGCCGATCAGCAGGGTACTGGTGACTACCAGCACCGACACGATAAGCCCCGACCAGCCGACTTCGGCAATTTCCTGCAGGCTTACCCGCAGGCCAAAAAATGCCACAGCAATGCGTAACAGGCCGCGAGCGGAAAAATTGATGCCTGCCGCCCAGCTTGCCGGTACGCCGTCACGCAGCGCGTTGCCATACAAGGCACCTGCGACGATACCCACGATCAGCGGGCTGATGCCCAGGTTGGCGATAGCGGGCATGGCCGCCAGTTGCGTGACTGCGACCGCGAACAGCGCGACGAACAGAATGCCATTGAGCCGCCCTCGGGTGGAGAGGGTAGGGGCAAAGGCGGGGTTGGACGGAACCGTGGCCATGTGAGTCCTCCGGAAAAGGTGTTTCGACACGGCCTACGTTAATCTGGTTATAACCTTATAAAAAATCGTAATTTAGAATGGCAAATATCCGTATAGCTGATATTTTTGAATCATGACCCCAGAACAGCTGATAACGTTCGCCACGGTTGCCGAACACGGCAACATCAGCCATGCGGCCCAAGCCCTGCACCTGTCGCAGCCGGCGGTGTCCGGCCAGCTCAAGCTCTTGCAAGAGGCGTTTGGCGAACCCCTTTACCAACGTGCCGGCCGCGGCGTGCGGCTGACAGCGGCCGGTGAGCAGTTGCTGGCGCATGCCGAGCGCCTGCGCGAAACCTTCCGCCAGGCGCAAGCGCTGCGCGAGGCCATGCGCGGGCTGGAGCGCGGCACCGTGCGCATCGGCGCCAGTACCACGCCTGCCAGTTACCTGCTGCCTTACCTGATCGCCGATTTTCACGGGCGTTATCCGGATGTGCTGGTCAGCACCTCGCATGGCAACACCGCGGAGATCGTCGCCGCCCTGGACAGTGTTGATATCGCTCTGATCGAGGGGCCGCCCGGGCAGGAGTTGCCGTTGGGTACGCAAGTGACGCCATGGCGTGAGGACGAGATCGTGGCGATAGTGCCCCGTGGGCATGCGCTGGCAGGCAGTGACCAGCAGACGCTGGCGGCGCTCGGCGCCTACCCGTTGGTACTGCGTGAAAGCGGCTCGGGTGTGCGGCAGATCGTCGAGCGGGCGTTTGCCCGTGATGGCGTGGCGATGCGTGTGGCGCTGGAGATCGCGGGCGTTGAAGGGGTAAAAGAGGCGGTCCGGGCCGGGATGGGGGTTGGCTTTGTGTCGGCGATGTCCATTCGTCATGAGGATGGGGCGCTGCACCGGCTGCAGGTAGCGCCGCAGGCGCTGGTGCGGCGTTTTTCCATTCTGTTGCCGCATGCGGCTACGCCTTCGCGGGCTGCCTCGCGGTTTCTTGAATTGTGTGTTGCCATGCAAGAGGTGGGTTGACTGTACTGGTCTCTTCGCGGGCGTGCCCGCCACAGGTACAGCACAGATATTTGAAGACGGTGCTGTATCTGGACTGCCCCCAGGAAGTTGGAGACCAATCCAGCCCTTGGTGGCTTCTGAACATAGGGTATTGGCTATATGGATCGGCGTGTATGCTTTGCAAGGCAGCCTTCGGTATCGAGTTAGCAACGGAGCCCCAGATGGAGTTTTCTGCCCACAAAGGCACCACGTCGATCAGCCTCGTGCGGGACGCACTTCAAGGAGCAGAACTACGTGGCCTGGATGTCGCGACTGTGCTCAGCCACGCGCATATTGATCCACGCCTGCTGGACCAGCGCTATGCCAGGGTACCTGCTGGTACGTTCTCCAGATTGTGGATTGCATTAGCGGATTTGCTCGACGATGAGTTTTTTGCGGCAGACAGTCATCCCCTTCGCAGAGGTAGCTTCAAGCTGATGGCGCAATTGGCCCTCGGCTGCGACACCATTGGGCAGGCGCTCAAGCGGATTCTGGCGTTTCTCAGGACTGCCCTTGATGACATCTACGGGTCGGTGGAATGCGAGGGAGAGCATGCTGCAATTATCATTCATGATCATGGTGAGTTGCGAAGGGTGTTTTGTTACGGTGCCTGGCTGGTGCTCGTGCACGGCCTGCTCTGCTGGCTGTGCGACAGGCGCATTCCTATTGTGAAGTTATCGATGCGTCCTCCTCAGCCGGTGGACGACAGCGACTATCGAATGCGCTTTTGTGAGGAAATCGAGTGGAGGGCCGATAGAACCTCCGCTGTGTTCGAGAAGAGCTTTCTGGCGTACAAGGTTTGCCAAACGCCCGCTTCTCTTCCTGCCTTTTTAAAAGGCACGCCAAGTAACTTCCTTGTGAAATACCGTAACGACGACAGTACGAGCATTATGATCCGGCGGCGATTAAAACTGCTCTCTCCACACACGTGGCCTGAACTCGATGAGCTCGCACGCGACTTGAGCATGTCCAGTTCCACCCTACAGCGAAGGCTCTATGCTGAGGGTTTCACCTACCAACGGCTCAAAGATAATCTAAGGCGGGATATTTCCATCAGTCTGCTGTGCCGGGCAGGTATGACAGTGGATGGCGTTGCGTCAGAGGTTGGCTTCATTGAGACCAGTGCGTTCCACAGGGCATTCAAGAAATGGACGGGTATCACCCCTGGTGCTTACAGACGCTCGTTGCTTAGCCCTCGAGGGGACTAGTCCGCTGCGCTTGGGCTGATCACCCTCTCTTCGAAGCCATCTGGTTTTCCAAAAACTGCCCGTTCCGGTCAAGCAGAATGATGCCATTGGGCATGGTTGGCGCTTGCCATAAGGCCTACGATTTTTCTCGGGCGCCGTCTAGTTGGTGCCTCTCAACTCTCCCGACTCACACGCGGAACCATGCGTACCTGTGCGTGTGGTCGAGTTGTGCCAGATCGCTATACGTATGTGGACTTCAAAAACACAACAATAAGATTGAAGGAGACACGGTATGAGTTCTTTGAATATGTACACGTTGACCGAAGAGTCGAAGTTCAACCGCTTTCATGGACTTATTCTATTCTGGTGCGTGTTGATTCTGATTATCGATGGCTACGACTTGGCAGTGGTGGGGGCTGCCCTGCCAGCCATCATGGCCGATATGCAAATTGACGCAACCAGCGCCGGGGTAATGGCTGGCTCAGCATTGTTCGGGACAATGCTGGGCGCTATTTTTTTAGGCACATTGGCAGATCGAATTGGCCGGCCGAAAATGATCGCGATCTGTGTAGCGCTGTTCAGCGTTTTCACCGCTGCGGCAGGGTTCACTGACAGCCCGCTGACCTTCAGTATCATGCGCTTTATCGCCGGCTTGGGAATTGGCGGTGTGTTGCCCATCTGTACGGCGCAGATGGGTGAGTTCTCGCCCTTGAAAGTTCGCACCCGGCTGGTGACCATCGTTTTCGCAGGCTATTCGGTGGGCGGAATTCTGGTAGCGCTGACGGGTAAACAACTGATCGAAAGCTACGGTTGGCAATATGTGTTTTACGTGGCCGTCCTGCCAGTGGTTTTGATTCCTTTCATTCTCAAGTCAATGCCCGACTCTATCGGCTTTATGTTGAAGCAGGGTCGACAAGACGAGTTGAAAGTCATCGCGCGTCGCCTTCGTCCCGACCTTGTGATCAAGGATGACACGCAATTCGTTGGCAATCCGCAGATTATCTCTGCTCAAGACAAGCCGGTACGAAGCCTTTTCCTGGAAGGCCGTGGATACAGCACGGTCATGATCTGGATGGCATTCATGACCGGGCTGTTCATGGTGTATGCGCTCAATTCGTGGCTCACCAAGTTGATGGCCATGGCGGGCTTCAGCCTCGGTTCAGCCCTGAATTTCGTCATCGTGTTCAACCTCGGTTCGATCTTCGGTGCAATTCTGGGTGGATGGCTTAGCGATAAATTCAGCATCAAGCACGTCTTGGTGGTGTTCTATGTAGTGGGCGCGGTCGCACTCACGTTGCTGGGATATACCCGCTCCACCGAACTGCTCTTTGTCGTCGTGTTCATCGTGGGGGCCTCGACCCTTGGCACCCAGCTTCTGGCCTATGCATACGCCGGCGATTTCTATCCCTCCACCATCCGCTCGACTGGCGTCGGTTTTGCATCGGGGGTCGGTCGCGTCGGGGCGATTGTCGCACCTGTTTTGATTGGTGCCTTGGTGTCGATGGCGTTGCCGCTGGAGCAGAACTTCATGGCAATCGCGCTCGCCGGCCTGGTAGGGGCTGTTGCAGTGACCATGATCAACCAATCCCGCTCGGACTCGGCTGTAGTGAGGAAGAAGGCCACGGTTGCCCACGAGCTGACCTGACCGTAATTCTGAGAGACAGGTGCCAAGTATGCTTATTGATCGCTTGCGCGAATCACCGGTAGGTTCGGACGAAACAGCCCGTTTGATCGACTGGGCAATTGTCTCACGTCGGAGCATCAGGTCGTTCCTCCCAACCCCAGTTCCGCTAGAGGAAATCGAAGCGATGCTGAACGTTGCTCGCTTTAGCGCAACAGGCGTCAACCTGCAGCCCTGGAATGTGCATGTTGTTACCGGTGATATGAAGGCACGGTTGTCCGCAGCACTTGCTGAGGTTGATGACCATCCGGCTGATGACCAACGCTTTTCTGATCCCTACGCGTATTACCCCAGGGAGTGGACGTCTCCCTACATCGAGCGGCGCAGGGAGGTAGGGTGGGGGCTCTATAGCTTGTTGGGCATCAGTCGAAGCGATAAACAAAGGATGCACGAGCAACACGGCCGGAATTATCGCTTCTTCGGGGCGCCTGTAGGCCTGTTCTTCACGATTGACCGCGTGCTTCAGGAAGGGAGCCTGCTGGACTATGGCATGTTCCTGCAAAGCCTCATGATTGCCGCACGGGGAAGAGGCTTGCACACCTGCCCACAGGCAGCATTCCTTAAATATCACAGCATCATCACTGAAATGCTGGAAATACCGAAGAGCCAAATGCTCGTCTGTGGGATGAGCTTGGGTTATGCCGATGATGGCAGCATTGAGAACACGTTGGTTACTGGCCGTGAGCCCGTGCGTGCATTCACTACCTTTCACTCAGAATAAAAAACTGGCGTGCGCCCTGTCCAAGTTTGGCGTCGGGCAGGGTGATACTGTTTCGATCATTCCGCTAAAGCGGGACTTAACCTATTTGTAGAACTGGCATTGCATGGGGCGCTTAGCGGCGGACCATGCTCAAGCACACAACAAGAACAAGGTGCCTGTGATGTCTATTGCTTTTAAAAAAACGTTGGCTTGTTCAGCAACACTGCTAGTCGCGCCTTATGCTTCTGCCGCGTTCGTGGAAGACTTCAAAGGCAGCCTTGAGCTCCGGAACTTTTACTATAATCGGGATTTTCGCAATGATGGCGCCACTCAGTCCAAGCGCGATGAGTGGGCGCAAGGTTTTATCTTGAACCTGCAATCCGGTTTTACAGAAGGGCCAGTGGGCTTCGGTATTGATGCGATGGGCTTGCTGGGGGTGAAGCTTGATTCCAGCCCGGACAGAACGGGATCAGGGCTGCTGGCCTACGATTCCGACAGGCAGGTTGAGGATGAATACGGTAAGTTCGTGGCCACCGCCAAAGCGAGGATGGGTAAGACAGAGTTGAGGATAGGAGGGGTAAACCCTCTGATGCCTCTACTCTGGAGTAATAACAGCCGCTTGCTGCCTCAGGTCTTTCGCGGTGGTTCGCTGACCGTCAACGATATCGATAAATTGACGGTAACGGCGACAAGAATCAATGCAGTGAAGCAGCGTAATTCCACCGATTTCGAATCACTCACAGCCACTGGCTATGCCCCGGTTGAGGCGGATCACTACAACTACCTGGCATTTGACTTCAAGCCTGCGAAGGACATGACCTTCAGTTTGCACGCCGCCGAACTTGAAGATCTCTATAAATCCTACTTCGCCGGCATTAAAGTCATCAAGCCGTTGTGGGAAGGCAATGTGATCGCGGATGTTCGCGTGTTCGATGCCAGCGAGACGGGCTCTAAAAAACTGGGTGAGGTGGACAACAGAACGCTAAGTAGCTACTTCGCCTACAGCATCAAGGGACACACCATCGGTGGCGGTTACCAGAAGGCCTGGGGCGACACCTCGTTTGCGTTCGTGAACGGCACGGATACCTATCTGTTCGGCGAGTCGTTGGTCAGTACATTCACTGCCCCAGAGGAGCGAGTGTGGTTCGCAAGGTACGACTTTGATTTCGCCGCGTTGGGTGTACCGGGCTTGCTGTTCACCACTCGGTACATGAAAGGTGATGATGTTAATCCTGATCTGCTGACCAGCCGCCAAGCTGCTTCACTCCGCCTCAACGGGGAGGATGGCAAAGAATGGGAGCGGGTCACTGATATCTCTTATGTTATTCAGAGTGGTCCGGCGAAGGGTGTTTCGTTTCAGTGGCGTAACTCCACGAACCGCTCGACCTACGCTGACAGCGCTAATGAAAATCGCCTGATCATGCGCTACACCTTCAACTTCTAAATAGCGAAACGGGCCGGCCTTCTGAAGCCGGCCCATTTTTCGCCATTTATTCCCAATCGAAGGGTTCGCTGTTTTCCGCCTGAATTGCACCAGGCGTTCGGACGCCTGCACCCAGCCGTTTCATCTTTTGCAACGAAAGGCCAGTACCGATTAAGCCATCGCTGCCAGCTTGGCGCTGGTCTGCCGACGACGGTAGGCACTGTCTCGGCTCGCCAGCCACCAGTACAGCGGCGAGGTGATCGCCAACCCTACCAGCCACGACAGGTCAGCCCCGTTGATGTGCTCGGAAATCGGCCCGACGTACAGCGGGGTGTTCATGAACGGTATCTGCACCACGATACCCACAGCGTAGGCGATCAGGGCCTGCGGGTTGTAGCGCCCATAGATCCCACCATCGACCTGGAAGATCGACTGGATGTCGTAGTCACCTTTGTGAATGGCGTAGAAGTCGATCAGGTTGATCGCCGTCCACGGCACCAGCACCACCAGCAGTACCAGCACCATGTCAACGAAGTGGCCGATGAAGTCTGCCGAAGCGAACACCGCTACCACGCAGCAGGCCGACAGCACGATCAGCGACAGCACTGCCCGGCTTTTGGCGGTGGGGATCCAGCGGTAGGCGAACGTTTGCACCAGGGTGATGATCGACAGCACCGCGCCATACAGGTTGAGGGCGTTATGGCTGATCACGCTGAGCAGGAACAGCACCAGCATGATCGGGCCGAGCGTGCCGGTGGCCAGCTTGACCGCGTCCATGGTGTCCATGCCGGCCGGGATCGCCAGCACGGCCACGGCGCCGAAGATGAACGACAGGCTTGAGCCCAGGGCCGAACCCAGGTAGGTGGTCCAGAAGGTCGAGCTGACTTTGACATCTGCCGGCAGGTAGCGCGAGTAGTCCGACACATAGGGCGCAAAGGCGATTTGCCACAACGCCGCCAGCGACACGGTGGCCAGCCAGCCGGCTAGGTTGAAGCTGCCACGGGTGAGGAAATCGTCGCTTTGTACATGGGTGAAGATGTAGCCGAAGCCGACCACGATACCGATACCCAGTACCCAGGTGCCAATGCGATTGAGCACGTGGATGAAGCGGTAGCCGATGATGCCGATGATGCCTGAACCCAGCGCACCGATGACGATGCCCACCGGTACCGGAACGGCGTCGACCACGCCATGCAGTGACTTGCCGGCAAGGACGATGTTGGAAGCGAAGAAGCCGATGTACATGACGCCGGCGATCACCACCACCAGCAGCGCGCCGAGGGTGCCGAACTGGGCGCGGCTCTGGATCATCTGCGGAATGCCCATTTGCGGGCCCTGGGCCGAGTGCAGGGCCATCAGCACCCCGCCGACCAGGTGGCCGACAAGGATGGCGACGATGCCCCATACCAGGTTCAGGTGGAACAGCTGCACACCCAGCGCGCCGGTGACGATGGGCAACGGCGCGATGTTGCCGCCGAACCAGAGTGTGAACAGATCCCTTACCTTTCCATGGCGGTCTTGCGGGGGCACGTAGCCGATCGTGTGTTTTTCTATCAGGGGTGCCGAATTGGCTGCACTGGTCATGACTGACTCCAAGGCAAGGTAGGGCATTGGGAACTGCCCGGGGGCGTGCCGGCGGTGGGCGACGCGTTCTTGTTGGAGCGATGATGAGGGGCGCGGGGATAACGAGAAATTAGTAAATATGTACCCATAAGCGTTAAAAAAACTAAGGCTGACAAAAGCTTAAGCGGGTGACGGTAGCAAGGAGAGTGCCAGCTGGCTGAAGGCCGTGGGGTAGAGGGGCGGCGGGTTGGCAACCCGGATCACGGTGGGCTGGGTTGGTGCGATGTGCGCGTTTTCAGGGCAGATGAAAGGTCCTGGGCCGGCCTTTTCGCGGGTAAACCCGCTCCTACAGCAGGCGCGGGTTTACCCGCGAAGGGGCCGGCACAAGAGGAAACAGCTACATGGGGAGCAACCGATCCTGAATCACTTCCTTCATCACCAAGGTCGAGCTCAAGCGTTTCACATTGGGAATACTGGTCAGATGCTCGTCATACAGCTTCTGAAACGCCGGCAGGTCCTTGGCGACCACATGCAGCAGGTAATCCGGGTCGCCAAACAGCCGCTGCGCTTCGACAATCTGCGGGATCTGCGCCAGTGCCGTTTCAAAGTCCGCCACCGGCTGGCGGGTCACCTCGCGTAGCGTCACGAACACCAACGCGGCAAAGTTCAGCCCAAGGGCGCTCGGTGCCAGCCGTGCGTGATAGCCCAGAATGGCGCCGGACTCTTCCAGTGCCTTCAAGCGCCGATGACAGGGTGACAGGCTGAGCCCCACGCGGTCGGCCAGCTCGGTTACCGACAGCCGCCCGTCTTTTTGCAGCTCGGCAAGGATTTTTCGATCAGTTCTATCCATTGGGAAGAATCTTCCAGTACATGAGTGCTGAGGGGGAATATACGAAAGAAAATCCCCGGACGGAATCCGTAATCTATCGACATCCCAATGCAGTAGATAAGGAAGACTCAAGTGGCTATCAGTGTGCTGACGGCGTTCTGGGCTGTGTCGATGCTGTTCGTGATTACCCCCGGTGCAGACTGGGCCTATGCCATCTCGGCCGGCATGCGTGGGCGCTGGGTGATGCCAGCGGTGGCGGGGATGTTGTCGGGGCATTTCCTGGCCACGCTGGTGGTGGCGGCCGGGGTCGGCAGTTTGCTGGCAGGTCACCCGTTGGCGCTGACCTTGCTGACCCTGGCGGGGTGCAGTTACTTGCTGTGGCTGGGCGGCAACCTGTTGCTCAGCCCGGCATTGCCGGCGGCCGGGCAGGGCGGAGCGGGGGAGTCGGGCTCACGCTGGGCGTTGAAGGGTTTTTGCGTCAGCGGCCTGAACCCCAAGGTATTCCTGCTGTTCCTGGCCCTGCTGCCGCAGTTCACCGACCCGCAGTCGAGCTGGCCTGTGCCATTGCAGATCTTGTTGCTGGGGCTGGTCCACCTGTGCAGTTCGCTGGTGATCTACACACTGGTCGGCTATGGCGCCAAAGCTGTGCTGAGCACTCGGCCGGGTGCGGCAAAGCTGGTCGGGCGGGTGTCGGGGATGGCGATGATTACCGTGGCCGTGGGCTTGATAGCCGGGCAAATGACCTGAATTTACCGGTTCAGAATGACTTCAGATAAACTCGCTGCAACCTAATGCACAACCAGGATGTGCCCCGTGCCCGAAACCACGCAACTGCTCACGTTCGCCTTGATTTGCCTCGGCATGGTCCTGACCCCAGGGCCGAACATGATCTACCTGATTTCCCGCTCGATCTGCCAGGGCCGCCAAGCCGGCTTGATTTCGCTTGGCGGTGTGGCTCTGGGCTTCGTCATCTACATGTTCTGCGCGGCAATGGGCATCACGGCGCTGGTGATGGCAGTACCCTTTGCCTACGACGCGCTGCGCATCGGTGGCGCGCTGTACCTGTTGTACCTGGCCTGGCAGGCGCTGCGGCCGGGTGGCCAATCGCCGTTCCAGCTCCGTGAACTGCCCGCCGACAGCCCGCGGCGGCTATTCACCATGGGGTTTGCCACCAGCCTGCTCAACCCCAAGATTGCCGTCATGTACCTGTCGCTTATGCCGCAATTCATCGAACCGGGCCACGGCAGCGTGCTGTTGCAATCGCTGGTGCTGGGTTCGACGCAGATCGCCATCAGCGTTACGGTCAACGCGCTGATTGCGATCATGGCCGGTTCCATCGCCGTGTTCCTGGCTGGCAGGCCGCTGTGGCAACAGGTTCAGCGTTGGTTGATGGGAACGGTGCTGGCGGGGCTGGCGGTGCGCATGCTGGCAGAAGGGCGCCGTTGATCGCCTATTGCGATGCAAGGTATCAGTGGCCGAATACTTTGCCGAGTATCTGGCACACCTGTTCTGCCGAGTAGGGTTTGGCCAGGAAGGTGAACCCTTGGTGCCCGCCTTCGGCAATCGCCTCGCTATAGCCCGAAGTCAGGATCACCGGCAACTGCGGGCGCTGGCGGCGAAGTTCGCGGGCCAGTGCCAAGCCACCCATGCCGGGCATGACCACATCGGAAAACACTGCATCAAAATCACCTGCCGGGCCAGTCAACTGCGCCAGCGCTTCTTCTGCCGACCGTGCATAGCTGATTTGGTAGCCGTGGTCCTCGAGGAGCTGAGCTGTGAAACTGCCCAGGTCGGGATTGTCTTCTACCACCAGTATTCGTCGCCGCTCGCCATGTACCTGTGGCTGGCTGCCGGCCGAGGCGTCTTCGGGCGCGGCTGCAGCTGGGGCCTCTTGCGGCAGATACAGGGTAAAGGTGGTGCCCTGGCCGGGGATGCTGTTCACCTGTACATCGCCCCCGGATTGCTTGGCGAAACCAAACACCTGCGACAACCCGAGCCCGGTACCTTCACCTGGGGCCTTGGTGGTGAAGAACGGGTCGAAGATGCGCTCCAGCAACTCGGTGGCAATACCGACTCCGTTGTCGCTCACCGATATCGCCGCGAACGGGCCTGGCTGTGAAGGCTGACCGCGCAAGGCCGGCAGGCACTGGTCGGCCTGCAGGCGCAGCTGCAAGGCACCTTCGCCAGCCATGGCGTCGCGGCCGTTGAGCATCAGGTTGATTACCGCGGTTTCCAACTGGCTGAGGTCGGCGCGGATGTGGCAGGGCGCTTGCGGTAACTGCAGCTCGACCCGGATGCGCGCGCCAGTGACGGTGTCGAGCATGTCGGCCATGGCCTCCAGCCGAGGCCCGGCCTCGAACACCTGTGGGCTGAGGGCCTGGCGTCGGGCGAAGGCCAGTAGCTGACCGGTCAGTTTGGCGCCACGGTCGACCGTGTCGGACATGGTCTTGAGGTAGCGCTCGCGGCGCTCCTCGGCCAGGTTGGGGCGCTGCAGGAAGTGCAGCGACGAGCGGATGATGGTCAGCAGGTTATTGAAGTCGTGGGCTACCCCGCCGGTCAGCTGGCCAATGGCTTCCAGCTTCTGGGCTTGGCGCAGCACGGCCTCGGTGTGCAGCAACTGAGTGGTGCGTTCTTCGACGCGATGTTCCAAGGTGGTGTTGAGCGCTTCCAGGGCCGCCATCGCTTCGCGCACTTCGGCATGGGCCTGGGCCCGTTGTATGTGTGCCCAGCATCGCTCGGTCACTTCGCTGATCAGTGTTTGCTCGTAGTCGGTCCATGCCCGGGGTACGCGGTCGTGAATCGCCATCAGCGCGGTCAGCCTGCCACCCTTGATCAGTGGCATGCAGATGGTGGCCGTAATGCCGATGGCCTGATAAGTCGCCGCCTCGTCAGCGGCCAGTTCGCGCAGGTTGTCATTGATCACCAGAGCCAGGCCGCTGCGCAGGCGGCTGACAGCCAGGCGGCCGAAGTCATGCAGGTGATAGTGGCCCACCAGGCGTGGTGAACCGGGGGTCACCGCATCGCCGCAAATGGTGAAACCGTCCTCGTCGGGGTCCATCACCGCATAGGCACAGCTGGACAGGCCAAGGTGCTCGACCAGCATGCGGGTGGTGATGGCCATGATCTGGTCCGGGTCGGTCGCCTCGGTCACGGCTCGCCCGAGGGTATCGAGAAAGTTCAGGCGCTGGTTGGTGACCACGCTGGCGGTGGTTTCGGTGACCGTGTCGAGCATGCCCAGAATCTCGCCATCATGGCCGCGAATCGGGCTGTAGCAGAAGGTGAAATAGGCCCGCTCCAAACCTCCGTTGCGGTCGATCATCAGCGGGAAGTCTTCGATGTACACCGCTTCACCGGCCAACGCACGGTCCGCCATGCTGCTGATTTCATCCCAGGCTTCGTGCCACACGTCGCGGAAGGGGATGCCCAAGGCCAGGGGCTTGCGACCGAGAATCGGCGTGAACGCATCGTTGTACAGGGTGATCAAGTCCGGGCCCCACAGCACGGCCTGCGGAAAGCGCGAGGCCAGGCACAGAGACATCGTGGTTTTCAGGGCGTCGGGCCAATGTTCCAGCGGGCCCAGGGGAGTGCTGGCCCAGTCGTGGTTGCGGATGCGTTCGGCCATTTGCCCGCCGCCGTCTAGCCATCTAGCCATGTGCTTTGCCGGTCCTCTTTCTCAAGGCCCTTAGGGTGCACCGAGAATAGACCGTTGGCGAGGGTTTTGTGAGGGGCTGTGCCACTGCACGAGCCTCTGCCACTGCGCGATACGGGGGAGTGCAGATTCACCGGCGAAGAGGCCGTACCGGCTAGCGCATGAAGTGCACCTTGCCGGTGTCATCATTGCCCATGTAAATGCCATACACCCCGGCCTGCCGCTCGAGGATGTAGCGTTCGAGAATTTGCCGGATGGCCGGGTAGTAGATTTCATCCCAAGGGATTTCATCCGGTTCGAAGAACTTGTACGCCAGCGTCTCCGGCCCATACTGCCCGGTCTCTTCGGTGACGATGGCACGGAAGATGATGTACACCTCGCTGATCTTTGGCACGCTGAAGATCGAATACGGCGAGACGATGTCCGCACGTACGCCGCTTTCTTCCCATACCTCGCGCAGCGCCGCCTGTTCGGTGGTTTCGCCAGCCTCCATGAACCCGGCAGGCAAGGTCCAGGTGCCGGGGCGAGGGGGGATGGCGCGCTGGCACAGCAGGTACTTTCCATCGCGCTCGATGATGCAGCCGGCGATGATCTTGGGGTTGATGTAATGGATGTAGCCGCAGCCGGTACAATGCAGGCGTTCGTGGGTATCGCCTGTGGGAACGCCCCGGGCCAGTTCCTTGGTGCAGTGCGGGCAGTAGCGCGGGGCATTGGGCATGATCAGCGACCTATGCGGGGTTCCTTCAGGGCCAAGGGTTCGACAATGTCGCGCACCTTGGCGTTGTCATCCTGCTTCTGGCGCAGGTAGTCCAGGGCCACCTTGGCGGCGGCGCGGACGTGGTCGACCGAGGCCTGGTGGGCCACCAGCGGGTCGCCGCCCTTGATGGCCTCGACGATCTTTTCCATTTCGCGGTTGCTGGCGCCGCGGCGGTTTTCCTGCGATACCGAGGTGGCGCGCAGGTAGCTGATGCGTGCTTGCAACTGGCGCAGCTGCTGGGCCGCCACCTGGTTGCCAGAGCCTTCCAGCAGCACATCGTAGAAACCTTGTACCGAGTCCAGCACCTGTTGCAACTCGCCTTCTTCCAGTGCTTCACGGTTCACTTCCAGCGCGCGTTCCAGCGCACGGATGTCCTTGGCCTTGGCGTTGAGGGTGAACAGTTGCACGATCAGGCCTTCGAGCACACAGCGCAGCTCATAGATGTCACGTGCGTCTTCCAGGGTGATGATGGCCACGCGCGGGCCTTTGGCGTCGGCGAACTCGACCAGGCCTTCGGACTCCAGGTGACGCAGCGCTTCACGTACCGAAGTGCGGCTGACGCCGAGGCGGTCGCACAGGTCGCGCTCGACCAGGCGGTCGCCGGGCAACAGGTGAAAGTTCATGATTGCGGTGCGCAGCTTGTCGAGCACGATTTCGCGCAGAGTAACGGGGTTGCGGTTGACCTTGAAGCTGTCGTCGAGTGGCTGGCGTTTCATCAGGTGCGCTCTTTATGAGGCTGTTGCGCCAACATCGCGGAATGCCCCGAACCGAGGCTTTCCATGCAGTGGTTCGAACAGCCCGTTGTTAACGGGTTGGCTCCGCATCGGCTTCGGCAAACGCTTCACGGGCCAGGCGGAAACTGTCCACCGCCGCGGGTACGCCGCAATAAATGCCGACCTGGAGCAGGATTTCGCGAATCTGTTCACGGCTCAGCCCATTGCGCAGGGCACCGCGAATGTGCAACTTGAGCTCGTGGGGCCTGTTGAGCGCGGAAATCATGGCCAAGTTTATCATGCTGCGCTCTTTCAGCGACAAGCCTTCGCGGCCCCAGACGTGACCCCAGCAATACTCGGTGACCAGCTCCTGCAACGGTTTGGTGAATTCATCTGCGTTCTGGATCGAGCGGTTGACGTAGTCCTCGCCCAGTACCTGGGTGCGGATTTTCAGGCCCTTTTCGTACTTTTCATTGCTCATGTGCAGTACTCCGGCATAAAAAAGGGGCCGCAACCGAGGGTGAGACGATTAGCGCGACCCCTGAAAACAGGGGCATCGATGTTGGCATCTTCGCGGGCAAGCCCGCGAAGATGCCAACATCGACTCAAGATGTATCAGCCAAGTGGCGGCAGGGCGCCGAGCTTGCCCTTGTGGTACACCATCGGGGTCATCGGCTGCTCAGGCAACACCAGGTTCTTCACCGCGCCGACAATGATCGCGTGGTCACCGCCGTCGTACTCGCGCCACAATTCGCACTCGATGATCGCCGTGGCCTTGGCCAGCAGGGGGTTGCCCAGCTCGCTCAGGTGCCACTCGACGCCCTTGGCCTTGTCCTTGCCCTTGCCTGCGAAGGCATACGCCTCGGCGGTCTGGTCGGCGGACAGCAGGTGGATGGCGAACTGCTTGCTGTCGCGCAGGATCGGGTAGGTGTCGGAGGCGTAGTTGGGGCAGAACAGCACCAGCGCCGGGTCGATCGACAGCGCGCTGAATGCACTGGCGGTGATGCCGACGATGCCGCCGTCGGCGTCCAGGGTGGTCACTATCGTGACGCCGGATGGGAAGGAGCCCATCACGTCTTTGTAGATGCCGGGTTCGATCATCTCGTGTTCCTCCTAGCGCATCACGAACGGGTCGGGCATCGGCGCGGTGGACAAGTTGATCCACACGGTCTTCAGCTCGGTATAGGCCAGCACCGAATCGATGCCGCTCTCACGGCCGTAGCCGCTGTTCTTGAAACCACCTATCGGTGCCATGGCCGACACGGCACGGTAGGTGTTGACCCAGATGATCCCCGAACGCACGTCGCGGGCCAGGCGGTGGGCACGGCCCAGATCGCGCGTCCAGATGCCGGCAGCCAGGCCGAATTGCGAGTCGTTGGCCATGGCCAGGGCTTCTTCTTCGGTCTTGAAGCGAATTACTGCGGCGACCGGGCCGAACACTTCTTCCTGCATGATGGTCATCGCGTTGCTGTCGCACTCGAACAGGGTCGGCTCGTAGAACCAGCCGTCACCTTCAACGTCGGCACGCTTTCCGCCCATGTGCAGTTTGGCGCCTTCGGCCTTGGCCGCCGCCACCAGGCCTTCGACGACTGCCAGCTGTTGCGCGGTGGCCATCGGGCCCATTTCGCTGGCGTCGTCCTGCGGGTTGCCGATGCGGATGCGCTTGGCGCGGGCAATCAGGCGCTCGACGAACTCGTCGAAGATTTCATCCTGCACCAGCAGGCGCGAGCCGGCCACGCAGCTTTGCCCGGACGCGGCATAGATGCCGGCCACGGCGCCATTGATGGCGCTGTCCAGGTCGGCGTCGGCGAAGATGATGTTCGGCGACTTGCCGCCCAGTTCCAGCGACAGCTTGGCGAAGTTTTCGGCACTGCTGCGCACCACGTGGCGGGCGGTGGCGGCACCGCCGGTGAAGGCGATCTTGCGCACCAGCGGGTGGCGGGTCAGCGCCGCGCCGGTGCTGGGGCCGTAGCCGGTGACCACGTTGACCACACCGGCCGGGAAGCCGGCCTCAAGGGCCAGTCGGGCCAGCTCGAGGATGGTTGCCGAGGCGTGCTCGGACGGTTTGAGCACGATGGTGTTGCCGGCAGCCAAGGCCGGCGCCAGCTTGATCGCGGTGAGGTACAGCGGGCTGTTCCACGGGATGATCCCGGCAACCACGCCGATTGGCTCGTGCACGGTGTAGGCGAACAGGTCGGGTTTGTCCAACGGCAGGGTGCCGCCTTCGAGCTTGTCGGCCAGGCCCGCAGTGTAGTGGAAGAACTCCGGCAGATAGCCGACCTGACCGCGGGTTTCGCGGATCAGCTTGCCGTTGTCACGGCTCTCCAGTTGGGCCAGGTGCTCCTTGTTCTCGGCAATCAGGTCACCCAGACGACGCAGCAGCTTGCCGCGGGCGGTGGCGGTGATGCTGCGCCACGCCTTGCTGTCGAAGGCACGCTGGGCGGCCTGAACGGCCAGCTCCACATCGGCTTCATCGGCGTCGGGCAGTTGCGCCCAGGCCTGGGCGGTGGCCGGGTTGAGGCTGTCGAAGGTCTTGCCGCTCTGGGCATCGCGCCATTGGCCGTCGATGCACATCTGGAAACGAACGAGGGTCATGCAACAATCCCCTTGGCGGATTCGGTGAGGGTGCGGGCTTGGGTGAGGAAGTCCAGCAGCATCTTGTTGACTTCACGCGGTGCTTCCACCGGCATCATATGCCGTTGCTCGGCGAGGACCACACTGCGTGCGCCAGGAATGCAGGCGGCGAGCTGGCGGGTCATGGCCGGGGTGGAGCCCGAGTCGAGTTCGCCGGTGGCGATCAGCGTCGGCACCTGGATACTGCCCAGGTCGTCGGCGCGGTACATGTCCTGAGTGGCGAACAGCGAATAAGTGGTGTGGTAGCCCTGCGGGTCGTTGCTCGCCAGTACCTGGCGAATGGCGGCGACCTGCGCGGGGTTGGCAGCCTTGTATTCACGGCTGAACCAGCGGTCCAGGGCAGCATCGACGTTGGCGTCTGGGCCCAGCTCCGCCGCTTGGGCAGCGCGGGCGATCACCCCGGCACTTTGCTCGGGGGTGCGGTTGAACACGCTGTTGAGCACGACCAGTGCAGCCAGGCGCTGCGGGTAATTGAGGGCGAATGCACGGGCAACCAGGCCGCCCATGGAGAAGCCGATCACGGTGGCTTGTGCAATTTGCAGGTGGTCAAGCAGTTCGGCGAGCTGGTCGGCATAGCCTTCCAGCGGTGTGTCGGCAGCCGGTACGCGGCTTTGACCGTGGCCGAGCATGTCGTAGGCGATGACGCGGTAGTCGTTGGCCAGGCCAACGAACTGACCGCCCCACATTTCCTTGTTCAGGCCCACGCCGTGGATCAGTACCACGGGTTGGCCCTGGCCGACATCCAGATAGCTGGTGCCGGCAGGTGTGCGTTCAGCGACAGGCTGAATCATGGAGGGCGCTCCTTGAAGGTCGGGCGCGGCGGGTAAGCACGCCACGCCCCGGCCCGTCTTGGTTGTTGTTATTGAGCGTTGGCTTTTTCGGCAGCCAGTTCTTCCAGGTCGATGTAACGGTTGCCGATGCGCGGGTGCAGGCGGCCGCCATCGGCTGCGCCCAGGACCACGACGATTTCATCGGCACGCGGGGCGTCTTCGATCTGCATTTCCAGGGTGATGTAGTGCGAACGCAGGCCTTCGTCGTCCTTCTGCATCATCGGGATCTGGATCGAAGTGCCTGGGCCGCCGCGCTTGTTGGTGAAGCTCAGGTAGCTCTTGGCCTGTACCGCCTCGCGGTAGTGGTTGCCGAAGCGCAGGGTATGGATCACGGCCGAGGCGTGCTCGATTTCGCCATCGGCGCCGACGACGGCGGCCTTACCGTAGGCCTCGATCTTGTCGGCGCCGCCAATGGCAGCAGTCAGGCGCTCGACCATCAGGGCACCCAGCTCCGAGCAGTTGGCGCGAATTTCCGGCTTCAGATCTTCAACGAAACCGCGACCGGCCCATGGGTTCTTGATCACGACGGCCAGGCCGACCATGGTCACCGGCTTGTCGGTGGCCTTGCCGCCTTCGATGCGGGTCTCTTCGGAGTAGGTGACGATCTTGCGGATTTCGAAACTCATGGATGGCTCCTGGTGAGGGTTATCAGCTCTTGTTGTCTGATGGTATACCATAATATTTGTTGTGCAAGAGGTGTCAGGAAATTTCTCTTGCCGGGGGACGAAAGGTGGCCTGATGCCTTGATTTCTCTGTTGTCTGTACTGGCCTCTTCGCGGGCTTGCCCGCTCCCACAGGGACTGCACAGGTTTCAAAAAAAAGCCCGCTCACGCAGGCCGAAGGGGCCCACGGGAGCGGGCGCGTCCCGCAATGATTCAGGCAATGGGAATTCAGGCGAACGCCGGCACCACTTCCTTGATGAACAGCTCGAGCGACTTCTTCTTCTCGGCGTGGGGCAAGCTGTTGTCGCACCAGAAGCTGAACTCGTCGACGCCCAGTTCCTGGTAGTACTTGATGCGCGCGATGATTTCTTCCGGGGTGCCGATCATGGTGTTCTTGCGGATGTTCTCCAGCTGGAACGCCGGCACTTCGGCGAACTTCGACTCCGGGCTCGGCTCCAGGAAGCCATTCACCGGGGTCGTCTTGTTGCCGAACCAGGCATCGAAGGTGCGGTAGAAGCGCGAGATCGCCTGGGCACCGACCTTCCAGCCTTCCGGGTCGGACGGGCTGTGCACGTGGGTGTGGCGCAGCACCATCAGTTGCGGGCGCGGCACGTCCGGGTTGTTGTCCAGGGCGGCCTGGAACTTGTTCTTCAGGTCCAGCACTTCTTCGTCACCCTTCATCAGCGGGGTGACCATGACATTGCAACCATTGGCAACGGCGAAGTTGTGCGAGTCCGGGTCGCGGGCGGCGATCCACATGGGCGGCGTGGCGTTGAACGGCTTCGGTACGCTGGTGGAGGTCGGGAACTTGTAGACTTCACCGTCGTGGGCGTAGTCGCCTTCCCACAGCTTGCGCACCACCGGCACCATCTCGCGCAGCGCCTTGCCGCCGTCGGTGGCCGGCATGCCACCTGCCATGCGGTCAAACTCGAACTGGTAGGCACCGCGGGCCAGGCCCACTTCCATGCGGCCGTTGCTGATCACGTCGAGCAGGGCGCATTCGCCAGCGACGCGGATAGGGTTCCAGAACGGCGCAATGATGGTGCCGGCGCCCAGGCGGATCTTCTCGGTGCGCGCGGCCAGGTAGGCCAGCAGCGGCATCGGGCTTGGCGAAATGGTGTATTCCATGGCGTGGTGTTCACCGATCCACACGGTGCTGAAACCGCCGTCTTCGGCCATCAGGGTCAGTTCGGTCAGGTCTTCGAACAGCTGGCGGTGGCTGACCTGTTCATCCCAACGTTCCATGTGCACGAACAACGAAAATTTCATGGGTTTTTCCTCAACGCTTGTTATTGCCCGTCAGTCAATCGGGCTTCAATTTGGGAGCGGGCTGCGTCCAACTGCAGGCTTCAGGCAAAGGCCGGCAGGCTGGCCATCTTGCCGCGGCAGTACACCATGGGCCGTGGTGCTTCTGCCGGGACGATCAGGTTGTGCACCTTGCCGACCATGATGGCGTGGTCGCCACCTTCATATTCACGCCACAGTTCGCATTCGATGACGGCGGTGGCACCGGCCAGGATCGGATTGCCCAGTTCACTCAGGCTCCACTCGATACCGCTGGCCTTGTCCTTGCCCTTCTTGGCGAACGCGTAGGCTTCTGCCTGCTGTTCACCCGAGAGCAGATGAATGGCAAAGCGCTTCTGCTTGATCAGTACCGGGTAGGAGTCGGAGGTGTAGTTGGGGCAGAACAGCACCAGTGGCGGGTCCATCGACAGGGAGGAGAAGGCGCTGGCGGTCAGGCCGACGACCGAGCCGTCGTCGTCCTGGGTGGTGATGACGGTAACGCCGGACGGGAAGGAGCCCAGAACGTTCTTGTAGACAGTTGCGTCGATCATCGGGAGTACCTCTGAAGGGCTGCGGTGGTCCGCGGTTTTTATCGTTGATGTGTCTGATGGTATACCGTAATACCTATTTTGCAAGCGGAATTTTCGACCCTGGGTTTTCGCGATGAACGGCCCAAAGCCACGAAAACCGTGGCCTTGAGCGGTGAGGCGGTTTGTCGCAGGGGTTTTGCAAGCGGATCAGTGGCCGTTTTTTCATGCGGATCAGTGTTGTCAAAAGTTTGGAATACCATAATATGGTCCGCAGCTGAGAGGCCGCCTAGATGCGGTTTCCTTACAAAGATAAAAACGACCTTTCGAGCTGAAAACCATGTCCCAACCGTCGTCGCAACACCAGTTTGTCGAGAATCACACGGTCGATTACGTTCCACCTGCCGAGCGCCATGGGAAGGCGCGCGACCTGTTCACCCTCTGGTTCAGTACCAACATCGCGCCACTGCCTATCGTGACCGGCGCCATGGTGGTCCAGGTGTTCCACCTGAACCTGTTGTGGGGCCTGATCGCCATCGTGCTGGGCCATCTGGTCGGGGGCGTGGTCATCGCCCTGGCCTCTGCACAGGGGCCGCAGCTGGGCATTCCGCAAATGGTGCAAAGCCGTGGCCAGTTTGGCCGCTACGGTGCCTTGCTGATCGTGTTCTTCACCGCGCTGATCTATGTCGGCTTCTTTATTTCCAACATTGTCCTGGCAGGCAAGACCATCCACGGCATCGCCCCGAGCGTGCCGATGCCTGGCGCGATCGTGATAGGCGCCCTGAGCGCTACTGCCATCGGCGTGATCGGCTATCGTTTCATCCACATTCTCAATCGCATCGGTACCTGGGTGATGGGTTCGGCTTTGCTGGCCGGTTTCATCATGATGTTCATCCAGGACCTGCCGGCAGACTTCTTCAGCCGCGGCGCATTCAACCTGTCGGGCTTTATCGCCACCGTGTCGCTGGGCACCATCTGGCAGATCAGCTTCTCGCCGTACACGTCAGACTATTCGCGCTATCTGCCGCGTGAAGTGGGCATTGCCAAACCGTTCTGGGCTACCTACCTGGGCGCCACCCTGGGCACCATCCTGTGCTTCAGCTTTGGTGCAGTGGCCGTGTTGTGCGTCCCGCAAGGCACCGACGCAATGGACGCGGTGAAGCAGGCTACCGGCTGGCTGGGCCCGATCCTGATGGTGCTGTTCCTGCTTAACATCATCAGCCACAACGCCCTCAACCTGTATGGCGCGGTGCTGTCGATCGTGACCGCAATCCAGACCTTCGTGGCCGAGTGGACGCCGAGCGTCAAGGTACGGGTGATTCTGGCCTCGGTCATTCTGGTGGGCTGCGGGATGGTGGCACTGAATGCCTCGGCGGACTTCATCGGCCAGTTCATCGGCCTGATCCTGGCGCTGCTGCTGGTGCTGGTGCCTTGGGCTTCGATCAACCTGATCGATTTCTACCTGATCAAGAAGGGCCAGTACGACATCGCCTCGATCTTCAGTGCAGACGGCGGCATCTATGGCCGCTTCAACCACCACGCGATCATTGCCTATGCCTGTGGCATCCTGGTGCAGCTGCCGTTTGCCAATACTTCGCTGTATGTGGGGCCGTACTCGAACATTGTCGAAGGGGCCGACCTGTCGTGGCTATTCGGCTTGCTGGTGACGGTGCCGCTGTATTACTGCCTGGCCACACGCGGGAAGGCGGTTAACAGTGCGCGGGTTATCAGCGTCAACGACTGACAACTGCAACATGGGGCTGCAAAGCAGCCCCGACTATGGCCGCTTGGTCGATTTCCGCGCTTTGCTGGGTCAGGCATGCCCGCGCCCGTCATGCTGCCTGCGATACGCCCCCGGCTGCACCCCCACTGCCTTGGCGAACGCCCTGGTGAATGCGGCCACCGACTGATACCCCACCTGCGCGCCTACCTGCTCAACGGTATGCCCCGCCTGCAGCAACTGGCTGGCATGGCGCATGCGCAGCGCCAGCAGCACTTGTCCCGGTGACTGCCCGGCCAGCTCGCTGAAACGCTTGAAAAAAGCCGACCGTGACAACCCGGTGCAAGCGGCCATGTTCTCCAGGGTCCAGGTTTGCCCCGGATGCTCGATCAATTGCTCAAGCAATCCGGCAAATGCCGGCTGGCGGGCGAGGGCGACCAGCCCGCCCAGCGATTGCCCTGCGTGCACCTGCTGGCGCAGCACGTACAGGAACAACAAGTGCGTCAGCCGTTCCAGTAGCATCTGTGATGGCCCAGCATCTCGCCGGCATTCTTCCAGGATCAGCCCGAACAGCGCCCGCGCTGCGCTGCCGCTGGGATCTTCAGCGCGTAACAAGATCCAGTCAGCGAGACCCTCGACAATCAGCGAGCAGAGGCCCGACTGAAAATGGAAGAAGCCGCAGACCAAGCCAACGCCGTCGGCGGCCTGGCTATCCAGCGCCTGCATGGCCTGGCGCGGCTGGGCACAAGCGTCGACCGGGTCCTGATCGCTGGACAAGCGATAGGCCAGGTCACGCAGCAGGAACACGGCATCACCTTTCTCCAGGCAAATGGCCTGCGGCTGGCCGTCAATGTGCAGCCAGCAATGGCCTTGCACCACCAGATGAAAGCTGGCCCGGCCCATGCCTTGGGTACTGGCATGCCAGCCGCCGCAATAGCGGCCTACATGAAACAGGCTGGCATCGAGCTCCAGGCTTTCTAATAACCAATCGACAAGCGGGCTGGACGAAATCATCTAATGCAAAGACTCAGGAGCAAGGAAAGGCGACTGACGAATATGGAGGGTAGTTCTTATAACCAACAGACTGTAGTGATACTCATCAAAGGAGATCACTGCATGTCCGCGCGCATTACTTTACACACGCTGCAGAGCGCCCCGGAAGCGGCACGGCCGTTCCTTGAGAACGCGCAGAAGAATTCCGGCTTCATCCCCAACCTGCTCGGCGTGCTGGCCAACGCCCCGGCGGCGCTGGAAACCTACGTGACCGTTTCGGCACTCAATGGCAAGTCTGAGCTTGGCCTGGCCGAGCGTGAAGTGGTGCAACTGATCGCGGCCACCCAGCATGGCTGCGACTTTTGCGTGGCCGGCCATACGGCCGTCGCGCTGAACAAGGCCAAGCTGCCGCAGGAGGTGGTCGATGCTCTGCGTGCCCGTGGCGAACTCCCGAACGCCCGCTACGAAACCCTGGCCGCCTTTGCCCGCGAAGTGATCGCCACCCGTGGCAATGTCAGCGAAGCCACCTACCAGGCCTTCCGTGAGGCCGGCTTCAGTGAAGGCAACGCCTTGGAGGTGATTCTGGGCGTAAGCCTCGCAACCCTGTGCAACTTTGCTAATGTTTTCGCCCAGACGCCACTCAACGAAGAGCTTGGCAAATACCGCTGGCAGCCTTCTGCGTAGCCCACCTGTGATAATGGCCATTACCAGGCCGTTGTAGGAGCGGCCTTGTGCCGTGAACGGGCCGCAGAGCGGCCCCGGCGTTATCAAAGGAGCAAGACCATGCAAGATTGTGCATTTCGACACTGGCTGGATGCCAATGCCGAGGCCATCGACCGGGGCCTGTGCGAGCCGCAGCAGGTACTGGCGCAGATCGCAGAATCGCAGCTGCTGCGCACGGGGGTCGACCCAGCGCTGGGCGGTACGGGCGGGCAGGTGACCGACGCGGTCGAGGCCATCGCCGCCATTGCCAGCCGCTCATTGGCCGCGGCTTTCGTCTGCTGGGGCCAGCGTGCCTTCATCGAATACCTGCTGCACAGCCCCAACCAGCCCCTGCGTGAGCGCCTGCTGCCGCGGCTGTTGACCGGTGAATTGGCCGGTGCCACCGGGCTGTCCAACGCCATGAAGTTCCTGTCCGGTATCGAAGCGCTGCAGGTGCGTGGCCGCCCGGCAGCCGATGGCTGGCACCTGGAAGGGCGACTGCACTGGGTGACCAACTTGCGTAAAAGCGGCTTCGTGGTGGCGGCGGCCATCGAGGATGAAGCCGGCGGCGCGCCTTTTGTGCTGGCCATTCCTTCCGACGCTCAAGGCCTGGAGCGCTCTGATGATCTACAACTGATGGGCCTGCAGTCGAGCAACACGGCAGCACTGGCTTTTCACCAGGTGCCGCTGGCCCGCGACTGGTTGCTGCATGAAAATGCACGCGAATTCCTGCCACGGGTACGCCCGGCATTCCTGGCGCTGCAATGTGGCATGGCCATTGGCCTGGCGCGACGAGCGCTGGAAGAGGTTCAGGCGCATCTGCAAGGCCGAGCCTCGTTCCTCGACGAAGCCCGTCAGGTGCTTAGCGAACGCCTAGAAAACACCGTCAGCGAACTCAAGCATGGCTTGCTCGACGGTCGCTTCCAGCAGCAGCCGGCGGCCTTGTTCAAGCTGCGCATCATCCTGGCTGAAAGTGCTGCCGACGCGGTACAACTGGAGTTGCAGGCCAGTGGCGGCAAGGCTTACCTCTGCGAATACGGCGAAGGGTTTGCCCGCCGATGGCGGGAGTCGGCCTTCGTGCCGATCGTCACGCCCAGCCTGGTGCAATTGCGCGCCGAACTGCAACGCCAGGCAGGCGTTGCATGAGCGCGGTGTTGCTGGAGGCCCGTGACATCCGCTTGGGCTACCCGCGTGAGGGTGGTTGGCAGCAGGTGCTGGCGCAGTTCGACCTGCAGCTGGCACCAGGTGAGGTCGTGAGCATCCTTGGCCCCAGTGGTGTGGGCAAGTCCAGCCTGCTGCGGGTGCTGGCAGGGCTGCAGCAGCCTGGCGGCGGCAGCGTGAGCTTGCACGGCCAGCCGCTGCAGGGGCCGCACCCGCGTCTGGCGGTGGCTTTTCAGGATCCCAGCCTGCTGCCATGGCTGAGCCTGGAGAAAAACGTCGCCTTCGGCCTGGACTTCGCCCGTCAGCCCAGGCTGGCGGATGCCGAACGCCGTGCACGCATCGACCATGCGATTGCGGCTGTGGGCCTGGCCCACGCCCGTGGCCAGTACCCGGCGCAGTTGTCTGGCGGCATGGCCCAGCGCACCGCGCTGGCCCGCTGCCTGGCACGCCAGCCCGAAGTCTTGTTGCTGGATGAACCCTTCGGTGCGTTGGATGAGGTGACCCGCGCCGACATGCAGCAGTTGCTGCTGCAACTGATCGCCACGCACAAGACCGCGGCCGTGCTGATCACTCACGATATCGACGAAGCCCTGCTGCTGTCAGACCGGGTTCTGCTACTGGGCAACCTCCCAGCGCACATCCTCGGGCAGTGGCATATCGACCTGCCGCAACCACGGACGCAGCGGGTCGAAGAACTGGGCGCTTTGCGTATCGAAATCCTCAAAACCCTTCGGCGGGCAAGCCGCACAGTCGAACCTACCCCAACCTCGTTGCCCTCGGAGGCTGTCCATGTGCATGGATGACTGCTGTTCCTCTTCTTCGCGTCGTGACTTTCTCAAGCTCGGCGCCATGCTCACTGCTGCCGGTGCATTGCCGTTGCTGTCGAGCTTGCAGGCGCGTGCCGCTGCCGAGCCGGACGCGCCGGTGCGCATCGGCTACCTGCCGATCACCGATGCCACGCCGCTGCTGGTGGCACATAACAACGGCCTGTTCGAGGCCGAAGGCATCAAGGCCGAGCGCCCGGTGCTGCTGCGCAGCTGGGCGCAGGTGATCGAGGCATTCATCTCCGGCCAGGTCAATGTCATCCACCTGCTTTCGCCGATGACGGTATGGGCGCGCTATGGCAGCAAGGTGCCAGCCAAGGTGGTGGCCTGGAACCACGTGGGCGGTTCGGGCCTGACTGTTGCGCCGGATATATCCGCCGTGAAACAGCTCGGTGGCAAGACAGTGGCCATTCCGTTCTGGTACTCGATCCACAATGTGGTACTGCAACAGTTGCTCAACGACAACGGCCTGACGCCCGTGTCGAAGCCGGCCAATGCGCAACTGGCCGCCAACGAAGTCAACCTGCTGGTGCTGCCACCGTCCGACATGCCACCCGCTCTGGCCAGCAAGCGCATTGCCGGCTACATCGTTGCCGAGCCGTTCAACGCACTGGCCGAGAACCTCAAGGTAGGCCGCGTGCAGCGCTTTACCGGCGATGTATGGCGCAACCATGCGTGCTGCGTGGTGTTCATGCACGAGCATGACCTGAATAACCGCCCGGAGTGGTCGCAGAAAGTGGTCAACGCCATCGTCAAGGCCCAGCAATGGACCCGTGACCATCGCACCGAAGCCGCCGCACTGCTGTCCAGGGCGGGCCCCAACAAGTACACCCCGCACGAGCCTGCGGTGCTGACCAAGGTCCTGGCGCCCGCCGCCGAAGACCGTGCTGGCTACATTGCCAGTGGCGCCATTCGCCATCAGCAGTGGGACGAAAAACGCATCGACTTCCAGCCATACCCGTTCCCGAGTTACACCGAAGAGCTGGTCAAGCGCCTGAAAACCACCCTGATCGAAGGCGACAATGCGTTTCTTTCCGGGCTGGATCCGGCGTATGCCGCCCGCGACCTGGTCGACGATCGCTTCGTGCGTAATGCCATCGCGACAGTAGGTGGTCCGTCGGTGTTCGGCATTGCCGACAACTTCGAGCGTAGCGAGGAGTTTGCGGTCTGATGCGCACCCATGTCGTACATGCCGGCCTTGGGCTGGTCGGGTTGCTGGCCTTGTTGCTGTTATGGTGGGCCGGTGTAGCACTGTTCGGCCAGGCCGACGGCCTGTCGGCGCGCTTTTCGCCGGCGGCAACCCTGGCCAGCCTGGTCGAGCTGCTGGGGCAGGGCGAGGTCTATGGGCATATCTGGGTCAGCCTCAAGCGCATCCTGATTGGGCTGCTGCTGGCGCTGCTGATGGGCGTGCCGTTGGGCTTGCTGGTAGGCAGCTACCGGCACCTGGAGGCGGTGACCACGCCGGCATTTCAGTTTCTGCGCATGATATCGCCATTGTCGTGGATGCCTGTGGTGGTGATGCTGATGGGCGTGGGTGACCAGCCGATCTACTTCCTGCTGGCGTTTGCCGCGTTGTGGCCGATCTTGCTGAATACGGCGGCAGGGGTGCGTCAACTGGACCCGCGCTGGCTGCAACTTAGCCGCAGCTTGAGTGCAACGCGCTGGGAAACCTTGTGCAAGGTGATCGTGCCGGGGGTAATCGGTCACGTGCTGACGGGCGTGCGCCTGGCCATCGGTATTCTGTGGATTGTGCTGGTGCCGTGCGAAATGCTTGGGGTGAGTGCGGGGCTTGGGTATTTCATTCTTGATACCCGCGACCGGCTGGCGTATTCCGAACTGATGGCGATGGTGCTGCTGATTGGCGTGCTGGGGTTTGTGCTGGATGCTCTGGCGCGTGGGCTGCATCGGCGCTGGGTGCATGGCTGAAAGGCCAATGGGGCTTCTTCGCGGGCTCGCCCGCTCCCACAGGTACATCACCGGCCTTGGGCCTTACGGTATTCCTGTGGGCGCGGGCAAGCCCGCGAACAGGCCATCGGATCAATGCACGTTCTTGCGCTGGCGCACACATTCCTGGGCTTGAGCGGTCAGCTCATCCAGCCGCTCATCGCGCATCTGCTCCGCTTCGATCATTGCATCCTCACCCTGCTGGTTAAGCAGATAGGTGTGAATCTGCAGCACTTCAGCGGTCTGATAAATCGGCGCAATGTCCAGGCGCCCGATCAGCGCACCACTGGGCAGGCCGGTACTGCTCATCAGCACCTGCGGTCCATTGGCGGCCACCACTTGCATGCCCATCGCCTCGAACCACGGCACCTGGTTGGCAAAGGCGTTCAGCTCCACGCAGGCATGGCGTGAGCGCAGGTCGCCCAGCAGGGCACGGGCGATGCCCTGGCGGCGATGGCTGGCGCACACGGCCAGAAAGGCCAATGCACAGGCCTGCCCATCGTCCTGGGCTGGCAGCGACAGCGCAAAGCCCAGCAACTGGTCCGGTGCTTCGGCATCCAGCGCCAGGGTAAGCGCCACAGCCAGACCGCGGGTGCCGTCCAGCGCTTGCAGGTACTGGTGGACTTCCATGCCGACGCCGTACTGGTACAGCGGGTACAGCGGGTTGTCGACGGCGATGGCGACACTGCTCAAATCGCCGACATTGTGAATGACCAGCTCGCGGATCTGGTTCTGGAAAGATTCGGGCGGCACGCTGTCGAGGCGGCTCAGGATGAACATCTGGGGGCTCCGGCGGATGAGAATACGACCCGCGCTGTGTTGGCGCGGGTTGTACAGTCTAACCGTTTTTGCCGTATCAGCCGTGTGCCTGTAAGGCACCGAGCATCAGGTCGAGGTTTTGCACGGCAGCACCAGAGGCACCTTTGCCCAGGTTGTCGAACACTGCGGTGAGCAGTACCTGGCCATGCTCGGGGTTGGCGTACAACGCCAGGCGCAGGTCATTGCTGCCGTTCAATGCCTCGGGGTCGAGGTTTGCCGCAGCACCGCACTGATGCAGAGGCATCACCTGAACATGGCGGGCACCCTGGTAATGCTGTTCCAGGCAGGCTTGCAAATGCTCGGCGCTGACCTGTCCAGGCAGCAGGCGAAGCTGCAGCGGAATGCTCAGCGCGATGCCTTGGCGGTAGGCGCCATAGCCGGGCATGAACATCGGCCGCGCCGACAACCCCGCGTGCTGCTGGATCTCCGGTACGTGCTTGTGCGCCAGCTCCAGGCCATACAGCTGTAGCGCCGGGGCTTTGGCGGCGCCGGGCTGTTCATGCCGCTCGACCGCCGCGCGACCACCGCCGGAATAGCCAGACACGGCGTGGATGTTCAGGGGGTAGTCCGCAGGCAGCAAGCCGGCCTTGACCAGTGGGTGCAGCAGCGCGATGGCGCCGGTGGGATAGCAACCGGGATTGCTGACACGCGTGCTTTGCGCGATGCGCTCGGCTTGCTGTTCGTCAAGCTCCGGCAGGCCATACACCCAGCCTGGTGTGGTGCGGTGCGCCGAGCTGGCGTCGATCACCCGCACCTGGGGGTTGTGGATTGCGGCCACGGCCTCGCGGGCGGCGTCGTCGGGCAGGCACAGCAGGGCGATGTCGGCACTGTTGATCGCTTCGCAGCGGCGTTGCGGGTCCTTGCGCTCGGCCTCGGGGAGGGTCAGCAGGCGAAGATCGCTCCGGCCCTGCAGGCGGGCATGGATCTGCAGGCCTGTGGTGCCTTGGTCGCCGTCGATGAAAACAACAGGGGTGTGCATGCTCGGGGTCCGGTTGGGGAAAGATAGCCTATGCTCGCCCGTAGCATTGGTAATGAAAATTTGAATATGATGATCAATACATTCAGGATTTCTGAATTAGTTTTGAAACACGTGGTGAACCTGTGGGTTTACCCGAAAAAGGGCCTGCACTGACAATTGCGCGAAATCAGCCTCGACCGCCTCCGCACATTGGTGGTCATCACCGACCTGGGCTCCTTTGCCGAGGCCGCCCGCCAGCTTAACCTGGCGCCGCCCACCATCAGCTTGCACGTGGCCGAGCTGGAGGCGCGTATTGGCGCCCCGTTGCTCACCCGCACCCGTGGCCAGGTGCGGCCTACCGTCATCGGTGAAACACTGCTGGGGCGTGCCCGACGCCTGCTGGCGGACGCTGACTTGGCGCTGGACGAAGTGCGCCGGCAGGTCGCAGGGTTGACCGGACGTGTGCGCCTGGGCGCCTCCACCGGTGCCATCGCCCATTTGCTGCCGCAGGCGCTGGCGCGCCTGCGTGTGGAGCACCCGGGGATCGATGTGCAGGTCCAGGTGCTGACCTCTCAGGCGTCGCTCGTGCGCTTGCGTGAGGGCACACTGGATATCGGCCTTGTGGCCTTGCCACAGGTGGCCGGCAAAGGGCTGACGGTCACCCCCTGGCGGCGCGACCCGATCCTGGCGTATGTGCCGGCCGACTGGCAGCCACCGGCCAGGATCACCCCGGCCTGGCTGGCGCAACGGGCGTTGATTCTCAACGACAGCACCACCCAGCTGTCGCGGGTTACCGGCGAGTGGTTTGCAGCGGCGGGGTTGTACCCCGAACCGCGGATCGAGCTGAACTACAACGATGCGATCAAGAGCCTGGTCGGCGCCGGGTACGGGGCGACATTGTTGCCGCAGGAGGGGGAGGCGACCGAGCTGGACCGGCGCATTGCCCGCCGACCGCTGCGGCCGGGGTTGTGGCGGCAGTTGGGTATTGCGTGTCGGGAAGGGCAGGTGGAGCGGGCCACGGGGTATGTGCTGGAGGCGCTGGAACGGTTGCGGTAGGGGCGGTTCCGCTGCTGCAAGACCTGTGGCAGGCCTGCACGTTCCAGCCCCGACGCCTTGCCGAGCTCAGAACCAGCGATCGTTCTTCTTGCGCCCACGGGTCAGTGCCGGCAGGATCAGCCCCGCCAGCAAGCCTGCACCGGCAATGCTGCCGCCATACACCATGTAGCGCATCATCACCTGCTTGTTCTCATCCCCCAGGCGGGCCTGGGTATCGCGCAGGTCCGACTGGCTCTGATCGAGCTGCTCGTTCAGTGCCTTGTTGCGTGCCTCCAACTCATCAATCAGCTGCTTGCGCGAATCAAGCGTTTCCTGCATGCCCTGTACGCGGTTCTTCCAGCTGTCGTCGATGGTCTTCAACTGCCCGGTCAGTTCGGTGACCTGGGCATCGAGCAACGGCAGGCGCTCGTTCTGCCCGGGCACTGCCTGCAGGTCGTTGCTGAGGATCCACACCACATCGCCGTTCTGCCCGCGCACCTGGCTGTAATTGCCCTGGCTGCCGAGCAGGGTCAGCTTCTGCCCGGACTTGAGCGTGCCGACAATGCGGTGCCCGTCGGTCGGGCCGCTGCGCACGTAAGTGCTCAGGCTGTCACTGACCCAGCGTGCGTCGCTGGCAGGCTCTTCGGCGTGCACGGGGGCGGCAAGGCCCACCAGGGCGGCAATCAGGCCGATGCGCAGGGCAGGGAGGGCGGAAGCATTTGGGCGGGAATCGGGCATGTTGGGTCTTCGCTGAAACAGGACAAAAAGTAGGCCAGGTGACTGGGCCGATGAACCGGTCGGTGAGTTGACCGTCAGCGAAAGACCGTTTTTTTGTCAGCAGGTTCACTGCCTAGTGTCGGAAATGTCTGCAGAATGTTGCAGCGCCCGCCCCAGAGCGCTGCGTTGCCGATGACGCAATTGTAATGCGCCGATCACCTTGGCGTTATCTGCCGGCCGTCAATCTTGGCCCGCCGACATAACAACAAATGCGACGTTCAAGGAGCATCGGATGACGTGCAGATCACCCCTGACACTGGCTGCTTGCCTGGCGCTGGCCGGCGTTGGCAGCCAGGTTGTTGCTGCAGAAAAAAGTGCGGACGGCTTCATGGAGGGCAGCACCCTCAGCGTGCTTAACCGCAACTTCTACTTCAACCGCGATAATCGCGATTCTGTGGCCCCCACACACAACCCGAGCAAACAAGCTGACAACGGCTACTCCGAGGCCTGGGGGCACGCCGTGATTACCCGATTCGAGTCGGGCTTCACCCAGGGCACCGTAGGTGTTGGCCTGGATGCGTTTGCCATGCTTGGCCTCAAGCTCGACACGGGCGGCGGCCGCAACGGCGGGCGCAGTTCTTTCGACGTATTGCCGGTTGACCGCGACGGCCAGGCACGTGACGAATACACCAAGGTGGGGGGCGCGGCCAAGCTACGACTGTTCGACACGGTACTGAAGGTGGGGGATGTGTTCCCGGCCAACCCGGTGGTGGCGGCTGGCGACTCGCGGCTGCTGCCGGAAAGCTTCCGTGGGGTGACCCTGGAGAACTCCAGCATCAAGGACCTTACCCTGCAAGCCGGGCGTCTGCATGCTATGAGCCAGCCGATGTCCAGCGACCTGCGGGAGAACTTCGTGACCTTCTATGGCGGCCCGGTCGATTCGCCCTGGATCGCCTATGGTGGGGGGGATTACAGGCTCAATGAGCATGTCAGCGTCAGCCTGTTCAGTAGCCGGCTCAAGGACGCGTGGAACCAGTACTACGCCGGCACCAGCCTGAGCTGGCCACTGAGCGAGGCGCTGGCGCTGATTGGCGGTTTCAACTATTACAAGGCTGTGGATGAAGGGCAGCAGCGCCTGGGCGCCTTTGACAACGACATCTGGAGCGCCAAGCTGGGTGTGCGCTTTGGTGCTCACACCCTGGCCCTGACGCACCAGCGCAACAACGGCGACGACGACTTCGACTACCTGCGTCAGTCCGACTCGATCTTCCTCGACAACTCCATCCAGTACAGCGACTTCAACGCGCCCAAGGAGCGTTCGTGGATGCTGCGTTATGACCTGAACATGGCTGCCTACGGCGTACCCGGGTTGTCGTTCATGACACGCTACGGCAAGGGTAACGATGCTGACTACTCCAATGCCAACGCCACCTACATGCGCCGTGACGTTGCGGGCAACCCGCTGACCGACCAGAAACGCTGGGAGCGTGACATCGAGGTGAAGTATGTGGTGCAGACGGGCGCGGCCAAGGACCTGTCGTTGCGGGTTCGCCAGGCCACCACCCGGGCCACGGCGTTCGAGTCGGATCTGGACGAAGTGCGGCTGATCGTGGAGTACCCGTTGTCGATTCTGTGATTCCACCTTGGCAACCTTGTTGCTCCTTTGGTTTAGGTGGATTTTCTGGCGCTCCGCTTGGGGCGCTTTTTTTATCGGCTTGATCGCCTATCAATCCTGCATTTGCATCAGGTGGTCAGGTGCTACCGGTACGCCGGGGCTATGGGGCTAGACTCAAGGCTCACCTTCGATCTTGGAGCAAGACCATGACTGCCAAGAACACCATCTGCCTGTGGTACGACCACGATGCCGAAGAGGCGGCGAACTTCTACGCCCGAACTTTCCCCGATAGCCGGGTTGTCGCTGTGCACCAGGCACCCGCCGATTACCCTTCAGGCAAGCAGGGCGATGTGATCACCGTGGAATTCACGGTAATGGGTATCCCTTGCGTGGGCCTCAATGGTGGCCCGGCCTTCAAGCACTGTGAGGCATTTTCGTTCCAGGTCAGTACCGCGGACCAGGCAGAGACCGACCGCTTGTGGGATGCCATTGTCGCTAACGACGGCGAGGCCAGCGTTTGCGGCTGGTGCAGGGACAAATGGGGGATTTCGTGGCAGATCACTCCACGCATCCTCATCGAAGCCATCGGCCACCCCGACCGTGCGGCGGCCAAGCGTGCGTTCGAGGCCATGATGCAGATGGGCAAGATCGATGTGGCCAAGATAGCGGCGGCGTTGGAAGGTTGAAGCAGATCCATGTTTCAGCAGGCGCGGTCTCGCATCGCGAACGGGCTGCTTAGCAGCCCGTGGTTTTCGGGTTGACGCCGTCAGTTGCGGGTTACTTCGGCCTCTGCCGCTGTCTTGGCCGATGCCTTCTTCTCCTGCACCACAATGTAGAACTCCTCCCCATGCTTCACCGCGCCATACAGTACGGCCTTCTCGATCAGCTCGTTGCCGCGCAGGTGGCGCAGCATCATCGGGTCCTTGCGCAGGTCGCGGTACAGCGCCAGGCATAGCAGCACCATCACCACCACGAATGGCAAGGCCACGACGATGGTCAGGTTCTGCAGCCCGGTCAGTGCCTCGCCAGGGTTACCTGGGTCGCCGATCGCCAGCATGATGGCCGCCACCGTACCGGTCAGCGTCCCCCAGAAAATCACTGTGCGTCGCGATGGCGCGGTGGTGCCGTGTTCCGACAGCGTGCCCATCACCAGCGAGGCGGCGTCGGCACCCGAAACAAAAAAGATGCCCACCAGGATCATCACCAGCACCGAGGTTGCCGAGGCCAGCGGGTAGCTGTCCAGCAACTGGTACAGCGCGTGATTACTGTTGACCGCGCCGTTGGCCAGCTGGAAGGCGCCCTCGCGCACGGCCTCGATGGCGGCGCCACCGAAGATGGTGAACCACACCAGGCTGACCAGGCTTGGCACCAACAGCACCCCGGTAACGAACTGGCGAATGGTGCGACCGCGGCTGATGCGGGCGATGAACATGCCCACGAAAGGCGTCCAGGAGATCCACCAGGCCCAGTAGAACACGGTCCAGCCGGCCAGCCAGCTGTTCATCTGTTCGCCGCCGCTGGCGTTGGTGCGGGCCATCATTTCCGGCAGCATCTTGATGTAGATGCCGAGCGAGGTCGGCAACAGATTGAGCATCAGCAGCGTCGGCCCGACCATGAACACGAACACCGCCAGCACCAGTGCCAGCACCATGTTGGTGTTGGACAGCCACTGGATACCCTTGCCGATGCCCGACACCGCCGAGGTCACGAAGGCAATGGTCAGCAGAGTGATGATCGAGATGTAGAACAGTTTACCGGGGCTTTCGATCCAGCCGTTGTATTCCAGGCCGCCGGCAATCTGCAGCGCCCCAAGGCCCAGCGAGGCGGCCGAGCCGAACAGCGTGGCGAAGATTGCCATCATGTCGATCAGGCGGCCGAGAGGGCCGTTTGCGTGCTTGCCGATCAGCGGCCGGAAGGCGGCGGAAATCAGCTGCGAGCGGCCACGGCGGAAGGTGCCGTAGGCGATTACCAGGCCGACGATGGCGTACATGGCCCAAGGGTGCAGGGTCCAATGGAACAAGGTAGTGGCCATTGCCACCTGCATCGCTTCGCTGGTCTGCCCGCTGGCCGAGCCGGGCGGCGGCGATATGTAGTGCGACAGCGGCTCGGCCACGCCGAAGAACATCAGGCCGATGCCCATGCCGGCGCTGAACATCATCGCTACCCAGGACACCGTGCGGAACTCTGGCTGTTCGCCATCGCGGCCCAGCGGCACCCGCCCGTAACGGCTGGCGGCCAGCCACAGCACGAACACCACGAAGAGGGAGGAGGTGAGCACGAAGAACCAGCCGAAATTGAGAATGACCCAGGATTGCGCGCTGGAAGCGCTGCTGGCCAGGCTGGCCTGGTTGAGGAAGCCCCAGAGCACGAAGGCGATGGCCAGGAGGCTGGTGAAACCAAAGACGATCCAGTCAAGCTTGCCCTCGAAATGTCGATCCTGGCGGGCTTCTGCGGTTTTCGAGGGGTCTGTGACGCCAAGATCGAGTGTTTCGGGGATGTGTTCCTTTGCCATGTATGATGAGGCCCCATTTGTGTATTGCCTGGACGCGCAGGCTTGTTGTGTGGGCTGCCGAGCACGATGACGGCCTCGGCGGGGTGGATTGCTGGCGGGATTATCCTGCGCAGCAGATAGCGGCTCATGTCCCCATAACGCCATGGGGCGTCCATTGCGCGACTTGGCAAATACTTTTAGTTCTGGGGGCAATGGCCCTTTCTGCCTCGGCTTCTGGTACCCTGATGGGCATAACCCGGGACCGCACATACGAGCATCGTAGAAGCGCTGCTGCTTGTGGGCCTGGCCGCACCAGGAAACGGAGATTCGTCATAATGGCCACTGACCGTGTGAGCCTGATTCATTTCGATAAATTGAGCATGAGCCCTGCCGCTGCCGACCGGTTCCAGAAAGCCCTCGACGCGCTGGAAGCGCTCAAGCTGCAGGACCGTTACGTGTATCTCATCGCTCCTTATCTGGGTGATATCGCTGACGCCTCCGACGCCGAGCAACTGGCAACAGCCCTGGAGCAGGGCCTGCGCGTGGTCGAAGAGTTGCGGGTGGCCAGGTCGGTCACCAAGGTCAAGGCCGAGGAAGTGCGCCAGGTGTTCCACAGTGCTGGCGAACGTGCGCGGGCAGAACTGCCTGGCTGAGTAGTGGCATGGCCAAAGACATCGACAACCCCTGCGTCTCGTTATGCCAGCTCAACAGCGAACTGTGCGTGAGCTGCGGCCGTACCCGTGACGAAATCCGCAAGTGGCGGGGCATGAAGCGGCCCGAGAAAATGGCCACTGTGCAGCGTGCGGCGACGCGAATGAAGGCTATCGCCAAAAAGGCGGCCAAGCGGCAGAATGCCGGCTGAACCTGCGTGCAATTGACGCAGCCTTTCCTGTTTGTCTGACGAGCCTGAAAATGGATTCTCACTCGCTGTTCGCGTTTACCCTGGTCGCCGCCATCGCGATCGCCAGCCCAGGCCCTGCCACCTTGATGGCTATCAACAACAGCCTTGCCCATGGCCAACGCAGCGCGATCTGGTCGTCGCTGGGCAATGGCACGGGTCTGTTCTGTCTGTCGGCAGCGGCCATGCTGGGGCTAGGCGCACTGCTGGCCAGTTCTGAAGTACTGTTCAATGCCGTGAAGATCCTGGGGGCGGGCTACCTGTTCTACCTGGGCGCGCGACAACTGCTGAAGAAGAGCCCGATGCTGGAGCAGGGGGCCGCAGAGCGTTCAGCCAAGGTGCGGCCCACGCCGCTGAAACTGTTCAAATCGGCCTTTCTCACTGCAGTGACCAACCCGAAGGCGACCATGTTCTTTACTGCACTGTTCCCGCAGTTCATCGACCAGGGGGCTGCGCTGTTGCCGCAGTTCCTAACCTTGACCGGGATTTTCGTGGCCTTGTCGCTCACTTCGCTAAGCGCGTATGCCGCCCTGGCTGCGCGGGCCAAGGGGGTGCTGACCCGGCCGTCGCTGTCGCGCTGGGTGAACAGGGTGGTGGGCACCACCTTTATCGGTTTTGGCGCGGCGATCCTGGCGATGCGACGGCAGGGTGCCTGAAACGCCCAGTTTTTCGCCGGCCGTGCAGGCGCTCACTGTCTGTCCTTCGGCAGATTTATCAACGGGACGATGAAAGGTTCGTCTGCGGGTTGCTGATGGTCCAGACTGTCTACAGCGCGCAGATGATAGCTGCAGGCGACCACGGCAGGTGGCAGCCTTTGGCCACTACGCCGGATCGCCGGGTGTTTCATGTGCCGAGGGTCGTAGATGATCGAGCGTTGCTTTCGCCACGTCTTGCTCCTGATGTGCCTGTCACTGCTGCCCCTGGCTGCAACAGCGGATGATGCATGCCTACGGCTGACCGCCACAGGCAACCCGGAATACCCCCCGTACCTGTGGCGCGACCCGCTGAACCCTCAGCGACTGATCGGTGCCAATGCCGACCTGCTCAAATACTTGGGCAAGCAGCTGGGGCTGGACATAGAGGTGGTTTACGCCGGGCCGTGGTCACGAGCCCAGGAAGAAGTGCGCACCGGGCGGATCGACTTGATGGCCGGGTATTTCCTGACCGAAGCGCGCCGGCAGCATGTGGACTTCATTGCCCCGCCGTTTTTGCGCACACCCAGCGTCATCTGGGTGCGCCAGGACAATGCCTTTGCCTACCAGCAATGGGCCGACCTCAAAGGCCGCAAGGGTGGCACTCTGGTCAACAATAGCCACGGCCAACAATTCGATGAATACGCCCAGGCCAGTCTCACCCTCGAAGCGGTGCCCACTGCCAGGCAGGCGTTCGAGAAGCTGATGCACAAGCGCAGCGATTACGTGGTGTACGAGCAGTATCCTGGCATGGCGCTGGCGCGCACATTGGGCATCGCAGCCACTGTGCAGGTTTTGCAGCCACCGGTGTCCAGCGAAGGGTTGTACCTGGCAATCTCACATGAGTCGCCTTGCAACCGGCCACTGCTGCGTGAGGCGCTGGCGCGGGAGATGGCAAAGATCGTTGGCGGGGCCTTGCCCGAGCAGTGGTTGAAACAGAATCTGGAGCGGTGGCAGTGACAGAGTGGCTCATGTGCTGCGCGGTCTTTGTTGGGGGCAGCCTCGCGTCGGTACATGTGCCACTCCAATTCAACGCATATGCAAGATGATAGGGCTGCTGCTGGCCGGGTCGGTATGCCCACGCAGCTTGCCTACCGCCTGCGCATCCACCGCACCACCCTGGTTGCCCCAGGCCGTACGCACAAAGCTGAGCACGTCGGCAATCTCCTGATCACTCAGCTGTTCGCGCAACGCCGGCATGCGATAGGCGTCCGGCACCCCTGCAGCCACCACCCGCTGCGAACCATTGAGCGTGATATTGATTGCCGAGGCGCTTTCCTTGGCCAGTGCCGAGGTTGCCCCGGCCAAGGGCGGCATCCATTCGGCCTGGCCCTTGCCGTCCAGGCCATGGCACGACGCACAGCGTGTCACGTAGGTGCGCGCTCCTGGGCTATCCAGCCGTGTCGCTAGCGATTCGGCCTGGTATTGCCAGGGTGCGCCGTCACGTTGAGGGTCGCCGGGCAGCGACTTCAGGTAATGGGCGATGGCGGCCAGGTCGTCGTCACGCATGAATTGCGTGGAGTTGTTGAACGCCTCGGTCATCGAACCATATACCACTGCATGCCGGTTGCGCCCGGTCTTCAGGAACTGCGCGATCTCGGCCTCGCTCCAGCGCCCCAGCCCGGTGTTGTGGTCGGCACGCAGGCTGGGTGCATACCAGCCGTCGAGCAGTGCGCCGGAGAGGAACGGCTTGCCGCTGTCATCCAGCGCCTTTTCATTGAAGGCCAGGCCGCGTGGCGTATGGCAACTGCCGCAGTGCCCGGGGCCCTGAACGATATAGGCGCCACGGTTCCACTGTGCATCCTGCCCGGCCTTGGCGGTGTAAGGCGTGGTGGCGGCGAACAGGCCGTTCCACAAGGCGATGGGCCAGCGCAGGTTCAGCGGCCAGGGGATGTCGCTGGCCAGGTTAGCCTGCCGCGCCGGCTGTACGCCGTGCATGAAGAACGCATACAGCGCCTTGACATCATCATCGCTGAGCTTGGCGTAGGACGGGTAGGGCATCGCCGGGTACAGGCGTCGGCCACCAGGCGCCACACCCTGGCGCACGGCGCGGTCGAAGTCAGCCAGGGTGTAGTTACCGATGCCGCTGTCGCGGTCGGGGGTGATGTTGGTGGCGTGGATTGCCCCCAGCGGGGTGGCCATTTCCAGTCCGCCGGCGAACGGTTTGCCATCCGGCAGGCTATGGCAGGCCACGCAGTCACTGAGCCGGGCGACGTATTCGCCGCGGCTGACCAGCGCCGGGTCGGCAGCAGTGGCCTGTGCGTCGGCAAACGGCGATGCGGGTTCACGGGTGACATACCAGGCCAGCAGGCCTGCCGCGACCAGGCACGGCAGCGCCAGCCAGCCAGCGGTTCTTGCGAAACGATGGGTCATGAGGCGTCCCTTGTGCGATCAGCTGAAGGTGTGGCGGCTCAATGGCAAACTGCGCACGCGCTGGCCAGTGAGCTGCGCGACCGCATTGGCCACCGCCGGGGCCACGGCGGGCAGCGGTGGTTCGCCGATGCCGCCCATCTTCGCCCCGCTTTCGATGATGCGCACATGCACCCGGGCCATGCGCGAAGGCGGCAGGATCGGGTACAGGTCATAATTGCGCGCGCGCGGCTTGCCATCCACGTACACCGCTTCTTCCACCAGTGTCTGCGACAGGCCCAGGGCGACGGCGCCGTTGACCTGATGCTCGATGATCGCCGGGTTGACGATGCTGCCTGGGTCGATGGCTTGCCAGATGTCGTGCACCCTGACCTGGCCGTTGTCGATGGAAACCTCGGCAATGACCGCAGCCTCCGAGCCGAACGGTGAGGCCATGGCCACGCCGCGTGCGCGCTTGCTGCCATCCTCGGCGGTGAACGGTCCGCGCTTCCAGCCGCCGGACAAGTCGGCCACTGCGTTCAGCAGGTTGGTCAGTCTCGGGTTGTCGCGCAGCAGGTGCAGGCGCAGTTCAAACGGGTCCTTGCCACCTTTGTCAGCCAGTTCGTCCAGGAATGATTCGTAGAAGAAGTCGTTCAGCGAGTTACCTACCGAGCGCCAGTAACCAAGCATGGCCGGACCTTTGACATAGATCTGGGCAATGCGCTTGTTGGCGATGGCGTAGGACTTGCCTGACAGCCCCTCAAGCGCGGTCGGGTCGATCTTCTCCCCTTGTTTTCCAGCAAGGGCCTCGGTTGGGCCCTCGGTGGCGCTTACCGCTTCGAGCGCCACTGGCATACCGTCTGCGTCCAGCCCGGCGCGGAACTTCACCACTGCGACGGGGCGCAGTACATCGCGCAAAAACTCCTCCTCGCGGCTCCAGATAAGCTTCACCGGCCGGCCAACTGCTTTGGCCAGGGCAATGGCCTGCGGGTAGGGGTTGGCAGAGTCGTACAGGAAGTGGCGGCCAAAGAAGCCGCCCAGCAGCGGCGAGTGCAGGTTGATTTGAGCAGGCTCCAGGCCGGTGCGTCTGGCAATGTCGTCACGGAACATGTCCGGGGCCTGGTTGGGCAGCCAGACGTCGAGGCTGCCGTCCGGGTTGAAGCGGGCGAGGGCGGACGGTGGCTCCAGCTGGGCATGGTTCAGGTACTGGTTGTGGTAGCTGGCCTCGACCTTGGTCTTGGCGTTGGCCAAGGCGCCGGCAATATCCCCTTCGTTCTCTTCATCACGGGATGGCCCTTGCACCGTCGCGAGGTGTTCGCGCCAGGCGTCGCTGGAAAAATCGGCCGGCATCGGTCGCACTTTGCTGTCGGCGGCCGGTTCTTTCCAGTCCACCTGAATAGCCTCCACTGCACGCTTGGCGTGCCACCAGCGCTCGGCGACCACAGCCACGGCGCCTGGCAGCTGATGCACAGAATGTACGCCTTTCATGGCCTTGACCTGGTCTTCGTTGCGCAGGCTGCCAACCGTCATGCCCAGGCGCGGCGCATGCTGCACGGCCGCGTGGAGCATGCCGTCGACCTTGATGTCGATGCAGTACTGGGCCTTGCCGGTGGACTTGTCGTAGGCATCCAGGCGGCGTACGGGCTTTCCAATCCAGCGAAACTGGCTGGGGTCGCGCAGCTTGACGCTGGCCGGGTCGGGCACCGGCAGGTCCATGGCGCGACCGGCCAGCTCACCGTAGGTCACGGAGCGTCCGCTCGTGGTATGTACTACGTTACCCGGCGTGGTTGAAAGCTCATCGACCGGTACACCCAGGTGTTCGGCGCCCGCCTGCAGCAGCATGCCCCGGGCGAGCGCGCCCAGGCGGCGCATGGTCGGGTAGCTCATGCGTACCGACATGCTGCCACCGGTGATGCGCATGCCGTTCTCCATCACCACGTAGGCTTCGCCCGGTGGCGCGCTATCGACCACGAAATGGGCCGGGTCGACATCCAGCTCTTCACCCACAATCTGCGCCATGGCGGTGAAAGGGCCTTGTCCGCCTTCCATGAAGGGGCTCAGCAGGCGTACCGTGCCGTCCGGGCGAATCTCCAGAAATGCGGGCACCTGAGTGCCACGTTCAGCCGTTGCCGCAGCGGCGGCTGCTGCCTGCACGCGGGCCGAGCCCATGGGCAGGCCGAAACCTAGCACCAGGGCACCGACTGCGGTGCCGGCAAGAAAGCGCCGACGTGACAGGTTGACCGTTTCGCCCCGCTGCAGCCTGAGCAGTTCGGCGGGTGTATCGACTGGCGTGTTCATCAGGCCTGCTCCCCCTGGGCCAGGTCATGCACGGCGGCATGGATGGCGTTGTAGGTGCCGCAGCGGCACAGGTTGACCATGGCTGCATCGATCTGCGCATCGCTGGGTTTGGGCGTGTGCTTGAGCAGCGCCGTGGCTGCCATTACCTGGCCAGACTGGCAATAGCCGCATTGAGCCACCTGGTGCTCGACCCAGGCGGCGACCACCCGTTTGCCGACGGGGTCGGCTTCGATCGCCTCGATGGTGGTGACCTCACGCCCTACCACACCGGCCACCGGGGTAACGCAGGCGCGCACCACATTGCCGTCCACCAGCACCGAACAGGCGCCGCACTGGGCCAAGCCGCAGCCATACTTGGTGCCGGTCAGCCCCAGGTCATCGCGGATTACCCACAGCAGGGGCGTGTCGGCGTCCGCCTCGACCTGATAGGTCTTCTGGTTGATGCGTAGTTCCATGGTTTCACCTGCCCGTCACGGTTGTTGTCGCTGTGTTTTTTTTGCATGGGGAATACGTTGTCCCCCGGTGCAGAAACGCTAGCACAGGTGGATGACCGCTGATCTGGTGGCGGGGTGGCTTCAGAGGATCAGGCAAGTAATCCGGCGGAATACGCAAGCCAGCTTCGAAAAATCAAGCCTGCAGTCGGCGTTGAACAGGACTTGCGCAACGAAAACCCGGATAATGCCGGCCAATTTCGTTTTGCACGCTTAAATCACGGTAATCCCGCATGGAAATCAAGGTCAATTTTCTCGACAATCTCCGTCTCGAAGCCAAATTCGATGACTTCACGGTGATCGCCGACCAACCTATCCGCTACAAAGGCGATGGTTCGGCCCCAGGCCCGTTCGACTATTTCCTGGCGTCTTCGGCCTTGTGCGCGGCTTACTTCGTCAAGCTGTACTGCCAGACCCGCGATATTCCCACCGAAAATATCCGCCTGTCGCAGAACAACATCGTCGACCCGGAAAACCGCTACAACCAGATCTTCAAGATCCAGGTCGAACTGCCCGAAGACATCTCCGACAAGGACCGTCAAGGCATCCTGCGCTCCATCGACCGCTGCACGGTAAAAAAGGTGGTGCAGACCGGCCCTGAGTTCGTGATCGAAGTGGTCGACAACCTCGATGCCGATGCCCAGGGGTTGCTGATGCCGGTGTCGGACACCAGCACCTATATCCCCGGCAAGGACCTGCCGCTGGAGCAGACCATTGCCAACATGTCGGGCATCCTCGCCGGGTTGGGGATGAAGATCGAGATCGCCTCGTGGCGCAACATTGTGCCCAACGTCTGGTCGCTGCACGTACGCGATGCGCAGTCGCCGATGTGCTTTACCAACGGTAAAGGCGCCACCAAGGAGGCTGCGCTGGCCTCGGCGCTGGGCGAGTTCATCGAGCGCCTCAACTGCAACTTCTTCTACAACGACCAGTTCTGGGGCGAAGACCTGGCCAACGCCCCGTTCGTGCACTACCCGAACGAACAGTGGTTCAAGCCGGGCCCGCGCGACGCGCTGCCGGCCGAGATCCTCGATGAGCACTGCCTGGCGATCTACAACCCTGACGGGGAGCTGCGTGGTTCGCACCTGTATGACACCAACTCGGGTAACACGGCGCGGGGTATCTGTTCGCTGCCGTTCGTGCGCCAGTCCGACCAGCAGGTGGTGTACTTCCCGTCCAACCTGATCGAAAACCTGTTCCTCAGCAATGGCATGAGCGCGGGCAACACCTTGGCCGAGGCGCAGGTGCAGTGCCTGTCGGAAATTTTCGAGCGGGCAGTGAAGCGCGAAATCCTCGAGGGCGAGTTGTGCCTGCCGGACGTGCCGCAAGAGGTGCTGGCCAAATACCCGGCGATCGTCGCCGGCATCCAGGGCCTGGAAGAGCAGGGCTTCCCGGTGCTGGTCAAGGATGCGTCACTGGGGGGCGAGTTCCCGGTCATGTGCGTGACCTTGATGAACCCGCGCACGGGTGGCGTGTTTGCCTCGTTCGGTGCCCACCCGAGCCTGGAAGTGGCGCTGGAGCGCAGCCTCACCGAGCTGCTGCAGGGCCGCAGCTTCGAAGGCCTGAACGACCTGCCGCAACCCACCTTCGAAAGCCACGCGCTGACCGAGCCGAATAACTTCGTCGAGCATTTCATCGACTCCAGCGGCGTGGTGTCGTGGCGCTTCTTCAGCGCCAAGGCCGACTTCGAATTCGTCGAGTGGGACTTCTCCGGGCACGGCGAGGACTCCAACCAGCAGGAGGCCGCGACCCTGTTCGGCATCCTCGAAGACCTGGGCAAGGAAGTGTACATGGCGGTGTACGACAACCTTGGCGCCACCGCGTGCCGCATCCTGGTGCCGGGCTATTCGGAAATCTACCCGGTCGAGGACCTGATCTGGGACAACACCAACCGCGCCTTGTCGTTCCGTGCCGACATCCTCAACCTGCACAGCCTCGACAGCCGCTCGCTGAAGCTGCTGCTCAAGCGCCTGGACAACTGCGATGTGGATGACTACACCACCATCACCACGCTGATCGGTGTGGAGTTCGACGAAAACACAGTGTGGGGCCAACTGACCATTCTCGAACTGAAGCTGCTGATCTGCCTCGCGGTGCAGCGTTTCGAGGATGCCAAGGAACTGGTCGAGGCATTCTTGCAGTTCAACGACAACACCGTAGACCGCGGCCTGTTCTACCAGGCGCTGAACGTGGTGCTGGAAGTGCAGTTGGATGACGAACTGGAGATGGATGACTACGAAGCCAACTTCCGCCGTATGTTCGGCAATGCGCGCATGGATGCGGTATTGGGCTCGGTGGACGGCAGTGTCCGCTTCCATGGCCTGACCCCGACCAGCATGAAGCTCGAAGGCCTTGATCGCCACCTGCGCCTGATCGACAGCTACAAGAAGCTGCACGCGGCCCGGGCCAAGTTCGCCTGACAGGCGCTGCGCCCAATCATCGCCGGCAAGCCAGCGCCACAGGTATTGCACCGCTCTTGAGATTTGTGCCGAACCTATGGACGCTGGGTTGCCTGCGATAAGTCAGGCGCCGTCCTACAGCCCTTTGATCTGGGCGCCATCCCCATTCTGTCTTGCCGCGTTGCCATCCAGGCGCTTAGCGTTCTCTTCCTATCCACTTCAGGTGGTGACTATTAGGGCTTAGCAGGCCCACCTTCGAAAGCCTCCGCCGGTGGTGGCGCTGCACGGACATTGAAAAGCTTGCAGACACAGTACCAACAGAAGGCGACGGTCAGGTTGTAGGGAAACAGCACGGCCCAGAACGGCAATTGCCAGTTCTTTTTGCCCTGCATTTCACCGGGCTCACCGGTTCGCCAAGGGGCGTAGTGGCGCCAGGCTTCTGCCGGGGTCAGGCAGATGGCGTGCAGTGGCTTGTGCCACCAGTTGGGTTCACCGGGCGGGGGGAGTTTGTCTGGGCCGTGGTCCATGAAGTGGCGCAGGTATTCCCACACTTCGGCGACATGCTTGACGCCGGGTTCGGTGGGTTCGTTGCTGTCCACCCACAGGCAGTCTTTTTGGTGCAGGCTGCCGTCTTCCCGGCGGGGGGCGAAGGCGAGGGCATAGCTGGTGGTGAAGGAGGAGCCGCCGAATTCTGTGCGTTTGAAAATACCGCCTCCAGTGTTATTCCAATCAATAACTATGAGTGTATTTATGCGTTTGTAATATATTTTTTTGGTGGCTCTATTGAGGTATATGTCAGAAAGTTTTTTTATTAAGAAAACACGGTAGGCTAAGAATGGAGTAAAAATAAATGGTCCGAGGAGCTGTATTGCAATAAATACATATGCCCCTTCCTGTTGGTAATTGATTGAGTGGGTGAAAAAGCCTGTGTAGGATACAATCGCGATGGCTAAAATCGTGGCGGTATACATCTTGGCCATGAAGACTGAGTCGGAAACCCATGGATTTCTAAGCTGCGCTAATGTTGTGGTTATTTTGCTGATTTGTCCGTGGATTTTTGGTTTAATATAAGTGTTTTCATGTGGGCTAAATAACCATGTTGTGGCCACGGCGCTACCTCTCGACATGAAGGGTTGAGATTGAATGAGTGTTGGCGGATAAGCCTTAGTTTGGTAGGAAATTTATTAATAGAGTGCCGCTTTTTGCTCTGGCTGTATCGATTCTAGTTAAGTAGCAGGTCGGCTCAGTATCTGAGGGAATTGCCTTACTGTCGAAGTCCAAGGTGCTTAAGGTGCCATGTAGTGCACCGTCAGGATGGGGATGCGTGACTGCAGACAGGGCCCGGAGGTAGCGCTGCTGACAGAGGTGTCGCTCATGTGCGTTTCCTTTGGGTTGAATGCGCTGGGGCCTCCTCAAATGCTTCGGGAGGCGGTGGCGCTGCTCGGACGTTGAACAGGCGGCAGATGCCATACCAGCAGAGGGCGACGGAGAGGTTGTAGGGAAACAGCACGGCCCAGAACGGCAATTGCCAGTTCTTTTTGCCCTGCATTTCACCGGGCTCGCCGGTTCGCCAAGGGGCATAGTGGCGCCAGGCTTCTGCCGGGGTCAGGCAGATGGCGTGAAGTGGCTTGTGCCACCAGTTGGGTTCACCGGGCGGGGGGAGTTTGTCCGGGCCGTGGTCCATGAAGTGGCGCAGGTATTCCCACACTTCGGCCACATGCTTGACGCCGGGTTCGGTGGGTTCGTTGCTGTCGACCCAGAGGCAGTCTTTTTGATGCAGGCTGCCGTCTTCCCGGCGGGGGGCGAAGGCGAGGGCATAGCTGGTGCTGAACGATGAGCCGCCGTATTCGGTGCGCTTGAAAATGCCACCTCCGGTGTTGGCCCATTCGAATACGAGTACCTTGCTCAAACGTTGGTAGTAGATTTTTTGGGTTGATCGATTGAAGCAGAAAATTGATAAGCGTTTTATGAAATATATTCGATAGGCTAAGAATGGGAGGAAGATTAAAGGTGCAATTAGTGTAAGGAGGATAAAGGTATAACTAAAGGTGTATGGGTTCCAGGCTTCACTGGTGAGTAAGTAAGGGTAGGTGAAGATGACGAGCGCAATGGTCATTGCACAGTACAGCTTTCCCATAAAAACTGAGTCTGTTACCCAGGGGTTTCTCAGGCATAAGGTGGTTTTTGACAAGCTTGATAGTTGCCCGCCAATAGCGGGTTTATGCCCTGAACTTGAGCTTGAGTTGAATATCCAGATGGTTGCCATGATCAGCGCTCCAGACGAAAAATTGACAGGGTCTCAGCCATGGCCGGGAAGTCGCGGGTGCATGGCGCGTTGGTGTAGTGCACCGTCAGGATGGGTACGCGTGAACTGCAGACAGGGCCTGGAGGTAGCGCTGCTGACGGAGGTGTCGCTCATGTACGCTTCCCTTTTTGGGTTGAATGCGCTGGGGCCTCCTCAAATGCTTCGGGAGGCGGTGGCGCTGCTCGGACGTTGAACAGGCGGCAGATGCCATACCAGCAGAGGGCGACGGAGAGGTTGTAGGGAAACAGCACGGCCCAGAACGGCAATTGCCAGTTCTTTTTGCCCTGCATTTCACCGGGCTCGCCGGTTCGCCAAGGGGCATAGTGGCGCCAGGCTTCTGCCGGGGTCAGGCAGATGGCGTGCAGTGGCTTGTGCCACCAGTTGGGCTCACCGGGCGGGGGGAGTTTGTCCGGGCCGTGGTCCATGAAGTGGCGGAGGTATTCCCATACCTCGGCCACATGCTTGACGCCGGGTTCGGTGGGTTCGTTGCTGTCGACCCAGAGGCAGTCTTTTTGATGCAGGCTGCCGTCTTCCCGGCGGGGGGCGAAGGCGAGGGCATAGCTGGTGCTGAATGATGAGCCGCCGTATTCCGTACGCTTAAAAATACCACCGCCGGTATTGCTCCACTCAAAGACCAGTACCTTGCTTAAACGTTGATAGTAGATTTTTTGGGTCGCCCGATTGAAGCAGAAGCTTGATAAGCGTTTTATGAAATATATTCGATAAATGAGGAAAGGTAGGAAAGTGAAAGGCATAAGCAAGAATCCAGTCGCTAATAATGGAGCGGTTTCGTACATGCGCCATATATCCCTGGATAGTAAATATGGGTAAAAGCCGGCAATTGACAGAACAGTTATCGCGCAATACAGCTTTCCCATGAAGACAGAGTCTGTGATCCATGGATTCCTTAAGCATAAAATGGTGTCAGATAAGCTTAATAGTTGCCCTGTGATAGAGGGCTTGTGTCCAGAGTCTGACATTGAGTTGAATATCCAGATGGTTGCCATGATCAGCGCTCCAGACGAAAAATTGACAGGGTCTCATTGTCTTCGTCCAGGCCTTGATTGGCGTTGTAGGTTAGATGAAGTGAGACATGATTTTGGTTGGCGAGTGTGTTTTCGAAATGTAGAACTAAGCCAGCATCTACGAGGTGGCCGGTCGGGCTGATTGGAAAAACGTCAATTCCGTGGTTGTCACGGACGGAGCTCAAACTTCCTGACCATTCACTTACGCCTAGCCTGAATGCAGGCAGCAGCACTGTGAACTCTACGGTTGGTTGGGGGGTGGCTACTTCGTTATGTGTGATAGCTGTCCAATTTGGCGGCGACCAGTGGTTATTCTGATGCCATCGGGTGTCGGCTTTAGTTATGCCGAGGGATAGGGCCTGCTCGGCGGATAGTAGCTTGGGCCCGTAATGTTCATTGTGCCAAGCCTTAATTTCCGTTTGCAGTGAGGTGAAAGCAGGCAGTTTTTTGTCAAAGTCCAAGTTGATGTCGGCGTGCGCCTCTCCATCATTGATGCGATTGCCGAATATGCTACGTGCTGCCCACAGTTCTATTGGGCTGTGAAGGCGTTCATGTGCCTTGGCGTGTAGGTAGAGGCCTCCTGCGATGATGGCTACACCTACGAGGACAAGGGCAGCGGCGGCCCATCCGGCAAAGGGCACAACCGATGTCACGCCTGCAATTGCAAGTCCTGCTTCAAGGACGACAGCGGAACCAATAGCCATGGTGAATCCACCCGCCACAGTGTAACCGGCTGCAGTTAGATCACCATTTTCGTACTGTCGTAGCGCCTTAGTACCGTCCGCGAAAAAACCCAGCGCAATCGCCGGGTATCCGGCTAAACGCGCAAACAGATTGCTACTCAAAAACTTGATAACCCCATTGCCAAAGGCCATGCCCGGCGCTGTGGCACTTAATCTCAGCATGACGGCCTTTTGCGTTGCCCGTACGCTGACCAACGTTGCCGCCGCTGCACCGATCACCCCGAACACAGATGAAGCGAACCCCAGGGTGTATTCCGGTGCATCGCTCTTCTGCAGGCTGTTGTAGGCCGTCTTGAGCGATAAGATGTTGAACCACAGCATCCCCGCGTTTAAACCACCACCACCGCCGGAGGTGAGCAACCCAAGGAAGTTGGGTTTCGCACGCGCAGTGGTGGTCAGCTCGATGGACACCGTGCGGCTACCCGAAATGCGCAACGCTTTCATCTCTTCAACCTGCGCCATGCCGCTCTTCAAATACCGCTGCACCTCCTGGCTAAAGGGGTTTTCCGTAATGGCCTGCTCGGTGATTCGATAGCGCGCCGCCAGCAATCCCAGGGCTTTCTCGGCATTGGCCTCGTGCGCTGCCAGCAACACTTGCTGGCGCAGGCCATGGCTGGCATCCCAACGGGTCTGCCCGCGCAGTCGCTTGAGCACCACGGTATTGACCGACTGGGCGGTGAGGTCGGTGATGTCCGCCATGGCCGGGAAGCGACCGGCGAGCCCTTCGATCACGTTGTCGCTGGCGCCGAACATGGCGCCGATCGAATCGGCTTTGTCCTTGAACGGGTTGAACGGCGCCAAGGCGGTGTAAAGCGGGCTGTCGTGCTGGTCCAGCCATTGCTCCAGGCGCTTGAAGCGTCGGTCATGATCTTCGGTGCCGGGTGTCGGCTGGCCCATCGGGTGAATCAGCAACGCCAGTGAGATTTCCAGACCGCGGGCGGAGGTGCGTTCGTCGCGGTCGTAACAGGCCAGTGCCGCAGCCAGGCTGTAGGGGTTATCAATGTGTTGGG
>NZ_JBICLK010000028.1:0-989 GCF_043105275.1 Pseudomonas sp. TYF_14 | reverse complement strand
AGGGTGTCGGTGACTTGAACCGAAGCGGCACCGCCCAGCTCAAGGTTCTCGAACGCAGCACCAGTGGCGTCTACTGCCGAGTTGATACCCAGGCTGATCTGGCCAGCGTCCTGGTAGACGTCATCGCCTTGTGCGTCGTGGGTGTACGGCGCGCTGGTTTCGCCGGCCTTGATGGTGACCTGGGCGTTGTTGCTCAGGGTCACGACCAGGTCGTGGGCCAAGGCGGTGTTGATATGTACGGTGAAGGTCGGTTTGACGTTCTCGGCCACCGAAGTTTGGTCAGCAGTAATAGTGACTTTGACGATATCGCCTTCGTTGCCTGGAGTGCCTGGCTCGTCAGTGACCTCGGTGCTGACCGGGGTCTTGTCCAGGTTCAGGTTTTCAAACTTCCACGCATCTGCGCCGCTGACCGCGTCGATGGCATTGACCACCGGCTGGTTAGTGCCCACATAGACGTTGTCCGGGGCGGCTACAGTGGCCGAACCGGTGGTGCTGTTGGCTGCCACGACGACAGTAGTGCCATCGGTCAGCTTGAAGTACAGCTCCGAGTGGTTATTGATCGGCAGACCGTCTTTGTTGGTCAGCGTGATGGTGTAGGTGATCTCGCCGCCTTCGGTGACCGAAGGGGTCGCAGTCAGCTTGGCCACCACTTCGTCGAGGGTGTCGGTGACTTGAACCGAAGCAGCACCGCCCAACTCAAGGTTTTCGAACGCAGCGCCAGTGGCGTCCACCGCCGAGTTGATGCCCAGGCTGATCTGGCCAGCGTCCTGGTAGACGTCATCGCCTTGCGCGTCGTGGGTGTACGGCGCGCTGGTTTCGCCGGCCTTGATGGTGACCTGGGCGTTGTTGCTCAGGGTCACGACCAGGTCGTGGGCCAAGGCGGTGTTGATATGTACGGTGAAGGTCGGTTTGACGTTCTCGGCCACCGAGGTCTGGTCAGCAGTAATAGTGACTTTGACGATATCGCCTTCGTTGCCTGGAGTGCCTGG